>CAZUMF010000023.1:0-30248 GCA_964621385.1 uncultured Desulfohalobiaceae bacterium | reverse complement strand
CCTATGGGCTGCAAGCGAGCGAAGCGAAGCAATCTTTCAGAAAAGCCTCTTGTCAAGGATTGCTTCGGCGAAGACACCTCGCAACGACGAGTGAACGCGACAGCCTGTTGTAAGAGCAAAGTTCCTTCAGTGATCCAACTGGCAGTCAAAGACCTCAACAGCAACGCAACAGCACATGTGTTAATTTGAATAATTTTTTTATAGTTATACTGCTCCAAATGAGCTTTTTCAGGATTCTGTCGTTGAAAACAAAGGACAATCAGTCTTTGTTTCAAAAACCAAAATTGGATCAGTATACAGGTCAGCCATGCCAGCTGCCCCCTTGCCCCTTGCCGCGGCGTAGCTTCTTTGCGAAGCCGGGTCTGCCTCTTCTCATCCCCTATACCCGAATCCGAGCAAAAAGGTCTCTTTGCTTTCATCTCTCGAACTCTTCGGGGTAAAGCCCTTGACCCTGGCAAAGCGCTTGCGCATGGCCGCGATCAGTTCCGGGACGTCGGGCCCCTCAAAGATCTTGGTCACAAAACGACCGCCCCGGGCCAGGTTCCCGGCGCAGCAGTCAAACGCGCCTTGCGCCAGCTCAAAGGACAGGGTCTGGTCCCTGAGCTTGATCCCGGTGGTTCGGGGGGCCATGTCACTGATGAGCACATCAAAGGGGGCCCATGCGGCCAGGGCCTGGGAAAGGACGGCGTCGGGACGAAGGAGATCCCCTTGCACAAACCTGACCTGCTCGGGCCAGTCCCGATCCACCGCCTGGCGATCCACGGCCAGGACCCTGCCCTGTTTTCCCACCTGTTGGGCTGCAAACAGGGTCCAGGACCCGGGGGCGGCTCCCAGGTCAAGCACGGCGTTTCCTGTCTGCAGCAAGGAAAACTTTTTCTGCATCTCCTTGAGCTTATAGACCGACCTGGCTGGATAGGCCTCCTGTTTGGCCTTTTGAAAATAATGGTCTCGGTAATGCTTCATGCGCCATCCAGTCCCAAAGCAGGCTTTGCCCGCAACCCAACGGTCCAGGTTTACTACGAAATTTGAAATTCGAAATTGGAAATTGGCAAGAAAAGAATGCAGAAAAGCAGAGTGTTCTATTACGCCTCATCAAATTTCCAATTTCCAATTTCCAATTTCTATGACAAGGACTTCAACTGCTTCAAAGCAACACATAAACTTGCTTTCAATGACAGCGTTTAACCGATAAGTCACTAAATGGACGTCTAGTATACGCCAAAATCCGAAAAAAGCCAAACACACCCGGCCGGGAAGACCTTGATCATTTGTCCGATATTGGGTATCACTGCAGCAGTACGGTCGGCACGCCTTTTCTCTTTTCTCAGCAGACAATGATTACCGAGGTGAACATGCAATTCTCAGAACGGATTCAACGGGTCAAGCCTTCGGCAACCCTGACCATCAACGCCAAAGCCGGCGAATTGCGGGCCCAGGGAAAGGATGTCGTCAGCCTGGCGGCGGGCGAGCCTGATTTTCCGCCGCCCGTGTGGGTCTGCGAAGCCGCCAAGCAGGCCATTGATTCGGGGTTCAACAGCTACACGCCGGTGGCCGGCATTCCGGGCCTTTTGGAGGCCGTGGCGGATTATTTTTGCACCTACAGCCAGGTCTCCGCAAACCGGGACATGGTTGTGGTCACCAACGGCGGCAAGCAGGGACTGTACAACCTGCTCCAAATCCTGCTGAACCCGGGGGACGAGGTCCTCATCGCGGCCCCCTATTGGGTGAGTTACCCGGATATGGTCACCCTGGCCGAAGGACGGCCGGTCATCGTCCCCACGAGCGCGGACCAGCATTTCCTGCTCCAGGACCCTGACCTGGAAGCCGCCCTGAGTCCAAAAACCAAAGTGCTCATCCTGAACAGCCCCTCCAATCCCACCGGCAGTCACTACACCCAGGCCCAGCTGGACCGGATCCTGGAGTGGGCCTTGTCCAAGGGGCTCTTCGTCATTTCCGACGAAATCTACGACCAGCTCGTCTACCCTCCGGCCCGTCCGGCTTCCGCCGCACCCTGGCTCGAAAAGTCCCAGGGGAACATCGCCGTGGTCAATGGTCTGTCCAAGAGCTTCGCCCTGACCGGATGGCGCATCGGCTATGTGCTCAGCCATCCCGGGGTGAACAAAAATCTGATCAAAATCCAGGGACAGAGCACCTCCAATATCTGCTCCATTGCCCAGAAAGCTGCTCTGGCCGCCTTGACCGGCTCTTTCGACTTCCTTGAGGACGCCCGGGACCGCTTCGCCCGGCGCCGGGATCTTGTCCTGGAGGTCATCCGCTCCTGGCCGAACACCGTCTGCCCCAAGCCGGACGGGGCCTTTTACCTCTTTCCCCAAATGGACGGCCTGTACTCCGCCACGATTCCGGATTCCACGACCCTGTGCAGCTACCTGCTGGAGGAGTGCGGAGTAGCCCTGGTTCCCGGCGCCGCCTTTGGGGACGACCGCTGTCTGCGGCTGTCCTACGCCCTGGACGAAGCAACCCTGCTCCGGGCCGTGCACGCGGTGGGCCGGGCCCTGGAAAAGCTCTGAAGCAAGACTGGCTGGTCGGCCTCCGCGAATATTTTGAAAAAATATGGAAAAAATTTCAGGGTTCTTCCCCTGAAATTTTTTCCCAGTAGCCACAGCCCTTGACCGGACAGGCCAGATGCTCCCCCCTGGCCTTGCTGGTCTTCTGCCCCAGAACCCGGCTGCCGCATTTGGGGCAGGCTTTGTCCACCGGATAGGCCCACATGGCTAAATCGCAGTCCGGATACTGATCGCAGGCGTAGAACACCTTGCCGCGCTTTGAACTTTTTTCCACCAGCTGGCCGGAGCAGCCTTCCCTGGGGCAGGCAACCCCGGTGGAAAAAGGTTTGGCATACTTGCATTTGGGATAGGCGGAGCAGGCGATGAACCGGCTTCCGGTGCGGGCCTTTTTGATCACCAGGTCCGCCCCGCACTCCGGGCAGGTGCCCACCTTCTCCAGTTGCGGCGTTTCTTTGGCTATCTGCTGGATCCCGCCCTTGTCATCCCGCACAAAATTGCTGCTGTACCGGCAGTCAGGATAGCCGCTGCAGGCCAGAAATTCCCCGTTTTTGCCGAATTTGATCACCAGGGGGCGGCCGCAGTGCTCACACACCAGGCCGGTTTCCTTGCCGGTCTTGACCTGGGCCATTTCCTCCCGGGCCGTGTCCAGTGTCGGGTAAAAATGGGCTGCAAATTCCTTGAGCAACTCGGTCCAGCCCAGGGAACCCTCGGCCACCTGATCGAGGCGTTCCTCCATCTGGGCCGTGAACTGCACATCCATGAGATTGGAAAAGTGGGCCACCAACAGATCGATCACGGTGAAGCCCAGCTCTGTGGGCACGAACGCTCTGGATTCCATGCGCACGTAATCCCGGCTCCTGATGGTGGACAGGATCTGGGCATAGGTCGAGGGCCGGCCGATGCCCAACTCTTCCAGTTTTCGAACCAGGGAGGCTTCGGAGTAGCGCGGGGGCGGCTGGGTGAACTTCTGCTCGTGATTGAGGCGGATGAGATCCAGGGCATCGCCCGGCTTGAGCGGCGGGAGTTCAACCTCCTTGCCGGTGTCATTCGGGGTGTAGATCGCCAAGAAGCCCGGAAATATCAGGCGCTCGCCCTTGACCCGCCAGAGGGTCCTCCCGGCCGCAATCTGCACTGCGGTGTCCCAATACAGGGCCGCCCGGGCCTGGGAGGCCAGGAAACGCTGCCAGATGAGTCGGTAGAGTCTGTACTGATCATTGGACACAAAGGGCCTGAGCTCATCAGGGGTGATGGTCACATCCACCGGACGCACCGCTTCATGGGCGTCCTGAGCACTGCCTTTGCTTTTGAAATAGCGCGGCTTCTCCGGATAATACTCCGGGCCGAAGCGATCCAAGACCCAGGCCTTGGCCTGCTCCCGGGCTTCCTGGGAGATACGCACCGAATCCGTGCGCATATAGGTGATCAGGGCTGTTGTACCCCGATTGCCGACGTCCAGGCCTTCGTACAGCTGCTGGGCCACGGACATGGTCTTCTTGGCGGAGAATTTCAGCCTGGCGCTGGCCTCCTGCTGGAGGGTGGAGGTGATAAAGGGCGGCTTGGGCTGCCGCTGCCGCTGTTTTTCCTGGACGTCCTGCACCGCAAAGCGGCAGGACTGCAGCTCCTGCGCCAGAGTATTAGCTTCGGATTCGTTTTTGATCCAGGCCTTTTTTCCGTCCAGCTTCCAGAGCTCCGCCTCAAAGGCCGGCGGCTCCGGCCCCTGGAGTTCAACCCGAAACACCCAGTATTCTTCGGCAACAAAGGCCCTGCGCTCCTTTTCCCGATCCACAATCAGCCTGAGGGCCACGGATTGGACCCGGCCGGCGGAAATGCCCCGCTTGACTTTCTGCCACAAGAGCGGCGAGAGCTTGTAGCCCACCAGACGATCCAGGATCCGTCTGGCCTGTTGGGAGTCGAACAGGCGCTTATCCAGATCCCTGGCCTGCTTCAGGGCCGCTTTCACGGCGGACGCCGTGATCTCGTTGAACTGGATCCGACTGATATTGGGGTTGGCCTTGTTGATCAGCGCCGCCACATGCCAGGCGATGGCCTCCCCTTCCCGGTCCGGGTCCGGAGCCAGATAGACGTGCCTGGCCTTGGACGCGGCTTTTTTCAGCCTGTCCACCACCTTTTTCTTGCCATGCAGGATCTCGTACTGGGGTTCGAAATCATGCGCTTCATCCACCCCGATACGTTTGCTGGGCAGATCCCGGACATGCCCTACTGAGGCATCCACATCATAGTCTTTGCCCAGGATCTTTTGAATTGTTTTGACTTTTGCCGGTGATTCGACAATGATGAAATCTTTGTGCATAACACAAGGGCTATACCTGTTCAGTTCCGGGAGTGCAACCCAAAAATTCAGCGCACTCAACTCACTTAAAAAACGAATTTTCCCATGAATCCACTGCAACCTGTCCACAGCCGGCCCGGCTTCCACTCCGGCACCTGCGCGATTATCGGCCCCCCGAACAGCGGAAAATCAACCCTGTTGAACACCTTCCTGGGGCAGAAGGTCTCCATTGTGACCCCTAAACCCCAGACCACAAGAAACCGCATCAGCGGTATCCTGAACCAGGCCGGAGCCCAGATTGTGTTTTTGGACACGCCCGGCATCCACCACACGACCCAGACCTTGAACCGCTTCATCGTGGACACCGCCTGGCAGACCCTGGCCGAAGCGGATTGTCTCCTGCTCGTTCTGGACGCGGCCCTGTACACCCGAAAAGGAAAGCACAAGCTCCATGCGGATCTGGCCCCTTTCAGCCAACGAATCCAGCAACTGGGCCTACCCCTGCTTCTGGCCCTGAATAAAATCGACTGCATCCGCAACCGGACAGGGCTGCTCCCCTTGATGGAGCAATTGTCCGGGGTGTTTCCGGATGTGTCCCTCTATCCGATCTCGGCCTCTACCGGGGACGGCACCGAGACCCTTGTCCAGGCCTGCCGCGAGGCACTCCCGGAGTCCATGCCCCTGTTTCCTGACGATCAGCTGTCCACGCTGCCCATGCGCTTTTTCGCCCAGGAAATCATCAGGGAAAAACTCTTTCTGGTCTTGAACCAGGAACTTCCCTACAGCATTGCCGTGGAAATCGAGAACTGGCAGGAACTCCCTGAAAAAGGCCTGACCCTGATCCAGGCGATCATTTATGTGGCCCGGTCCCAGCACAAACAGATCGTCATCGGCAAGCAGGGCGCCCGCCTCAAACAGGTAGGTCAGGAGGCCAGACTGGAGCTGAACACCCTGCTGGGCCAGCGCGCCCATCTGGAACTCTGGGTTAAGGTCAAGCCCAAGTGGTATGAAAACCGAAGTTTTTTGGAACAGCTCCTTCCGGAAAGCCTCTAGACAGGCTTTCCTAAACGGAAAAACCACTATCCTGTTGCGTTGACAAGGAGGGATGTATGGACGAACAGGCGCTTCGGGACAGATGGCAGCAAGCCCTTGAAGACATTGCAGAAGCGGCCCGCAGAGCCGGGCGTCCCCCTGAAGACGTCACCCTGATTGCCGTGTCCAAGCTCCACCCTTTTGCCTCCATCGCCGAACTCGCCCGGGCCGGGCAGCGTGATTTCGGGGAAAACTATGTTCAGGAGGCCCTGGACAAGCTGGCCCAGGCAAGCGCGGCACCTGAAATCCGCTGGCACTTCATCGGCCGGCTGCAGACCAACAAGGCCAAATTCCTGGCCGGACGGTTCCACTTGATCCACTCGCTGGACCGGCTGAAAATGGCCCAGGCCCTCAATAAAAAGGCCCTGGAAGCCGGGACAAGACAGTCGGTGCTCCTCCAGGTCAACCTGGCCGGCGAGGAGCAAAAGGGCGGAGCGGCTGAAAAGGATGTGTTCACCTTTGCCGAAGCCGTGCACGCTCTGGAGGGTCTCCAGCTCAGGGGTTTGATGTGCATGCCCCCCTTCTTCGACGACGGGGAGCGGGCCAGGCCCTACTTTTCCGGACTGCGGGAGGCCAGGGACCGTCTCCAGCGCGCCATTGGAGCGGATCTGCCCCATCTGTCCATGGGCATGACCGGGGACTTCCCCCAGGCCATCCAGGAAGGGGCGACCCTGGTGCGCATCGGGACCCGGATCTTCGGGGAGCGGCCAGAGGCCTGACAGGCAATGGACATTCGTGATGCATTGGACAGTCTTTTGGTTTTTGGTGTCAGGTTTCAGGTGTCTGGTGTGAGCCATGCCGCTGGCATGGCTGACACCAGACACCTGAAACCTGCAATAGAGGCATGGAATAGCACAACATGTCCAAAATATTTCTCATATTTATGCGTGCCGTAAAGAGCTCAGTCAATATGAAAGCCCCGAGCACCGGCCCACCGGCTCAGGGGTCCGGCTTTCGGCTCCGCCTGTAGAACTCCATGAGGAGCATGGCCCCGGCCTGGGCCACATTCAAGGAATCAAAGCCCCGCTGCATGGGGATGGTCACCCCTGCCTCGCAGGCCTTGGCCACCCCCGGCCGCACCCCTTTTTCTTCATTGCCCAGAACGAGAATCAAGGGCCAGGCCAGCACCTGGTCGAACACACTTTGGCATCCGTGCCCCATGCCGGCATAACAGGTAAAAAATTTGTTTTCCCGGGCCATTCGGAGAAAGCGACTCAGGTTGGTCTCCCGGGCCACCGGCAGTTCACTGAGCGCCCCGGCGGCTGCCTGCTGGGCCTGGGATCCCAGGGACGCGGTCCTGTTTTTGGGCAGCAGCAGGCCGGCACCGCCCAGGGCAAACACCGATCTGGCCAGGGTCCCGAGATTGCCTTCATCCTGGACCTGATCCAGGGCCAGAATGACTGGAAAATCAGCCTGACACGCCTGCCGGCACAAGGCCTCGGTCTCGATGTAGCCGGGGGCAAAGAGCCGCAGGACATAGCCCTGATGATTGTTCAGCGGAAGCCGGTCCAATTTCCGGCGGGGGACAAACTGATACCGAATCCCGGCGGCTTTGCTGCAGGAGAGCACCTCCTGCAGGCCCCTGCCGGATTTCCGTTCATCAATCAACAGGGACTGCACTTTTTCCGGAGCCCGGACCAGGAACTCACACACCGTGTGCCGTCCCCCCACCAGGCCCTCCTGCTGCTCATGGCTCTGCATCGTCACGAACTCTTTTTGACAAATCTTTGAAAATCAGATAAAAATAAAAATTCCCACTTTGCAACCAGCTGCACCGCTTGGCTATACCCGAAGTTCTTGTGCATAAACTGCAAACAAACGAAGTGCTTATGAAACTCAGATCCCTGTTTGGCCCCGGCTGCCTTCTCCTCCTGCTCCTGCTGCAACAAGCCTGTGTTCCCCAGAACAATCAGCATCTCGGCTCCCGGCAGATCCAATCCGATCCCTTTGCTGTCCAGCGGGGAGACCGGCCCGGTGACATGAGACACCGGCTGCAGGCTGCCGGCGAGGACCAGGCCCCGGACAAAGGCCAGGCCAGGGCCTCCGAGAAGGCCGGCTCCCGGGACATCAATCAGGACCTGACCCAGCCCTTGGAGAAAGAAGTCACCGAAGCCCCGCCCCGGCCGGAATCCTACAAAATCGGGCCCATGGACAAGGAGTCCGTCAAAGCCCTGCAGTCAGAGCCTGAAATCGATTTCGAGCTGGACATCAAAGAGACCAAAACCCTGGAATACTATTTCGAGTTTTACACCAAGACCAATCATACCTCTTTTCAGCGCTGGCTCAAGCGGGCTGAACCCTTTCTTCCCTATATCCGCAAGGTCTTCACCGAAAAGGGCCTTCCGCAGGATCTCGTCTTCCTCCCTTTTGCCGAAAGCGGCTTCAATCCCTGGGCCTATTCCAGGGCGGGAGCGGCCGGACTCTGGCAGTTCATCCCCGGAACCGCCCGCATGTATGACCTCGACGTCAACTGGTGGATTGACGAACGCCGGGATCCCTACTTATCAACCATTGCCGCGGCCAACTATCTCAGCACCCTGTATGAGCGCTTTCAGGACTGGTATCTGGCCCTGGCCGCGTATAATTGCGGCGAAGGCCGGGTTTCACGGGCTCTGAAACGAAGCGAAGGCTCCTCCTATTACGACATCAGCCAATCCCATCGCTACCTGGCCCAGGAAACGCGGAACTATATCCCCAAGTTCCTGGCCATCTTGAAAATCGTACGCAACCTGGAAAGCCTCGGCTTTGAACCGCTTGACTGGGGAGCCCCGAAAACCCCGAACAGGATCGCCGTCAAGGGGGGCACCGATCTGCTGGCCCTGACCCGGCACCTCGGTCTGGACTGGGATGCCTTTCGCAAGATGAATCCGGCCTTCAGGCGCCAGGCCAGTCCGCCGGAGCGGGACTGCCCGATCTATCTTCAGTCCAGTCTGATCCCAAAAGCCCGGGCCTTCCTGGATTCACCCCAAGCCACCCCGTTTTCCGGGTATCACCGCTACCAGGTCCGCAAAGGCGATTCCTGGTGGAGGCTCTCCCAACGCTTTCAGGTCCCGGTGGCTGTATTGAAACAGGCCAATCAGACCCGGTCCAATCTCCTGCGCACCGGGCAGTGGCTCCTGATCCCGGGCTCCGCTCGGACCATCCTGGCCAACCAGGATCAGGAGCAGCGATCCGCCTCCTATCGGGTCCAAAAAGGGGACTCGCTCTGGACAATAGCCAGGCGCTTCGGCGTCAGCGTGGACGCGCTCCGCCGGGCCAACAGGAATGCCCTGCAGGACCGCTACCTGCACATTGGACAGCAGCTCAGCATACCCGGCATCCAGGAGGCCCGGGCGTCCGAGCCCTCCCGGGATCGTCGCCGGACAAACTACACCATCCAACAAGGCGACACGCTCTGGGACCTCTCCCAACGCTACCAGGTCAGCCTGCAAACCCTGCAGGCCGCCAATGGACTCGGGCCGGGATCGGTTTTACAGGTAGGCAGCCAGCTGTACATTCCGGACATCACCCCGGAACAGACCCGCCAGTCCAGAAAACGGGCCGCGGCCGCGCATCAGAAAATTCTCCAGTACTATGTCCGAAAAGGGGACAACCTCTGGAACATTTCCAACCGGTTCAACATCAGCCTGCAGACACTGCTGGCAGCCAACGATCTTTCCCAGGGCGATGTGCTGCACATCGGAAAACAGTTGCAGATTCCTGTGCCCGACGAAAAAAGCGCCCCCCCTGCCGAACCGGCTACGTCTGACCGCAAGCATGTGGAGTTCTACACCATCAAGCCCGGGGATAGCTTATGGGCCATCGCCCGCCGCTTTGAGGTCAGTGTTGCGGATCTTCGCTCCTGGAACAGCCTTGGCGCGGACCATCTGCTCCAGCCCGGGCAGAGCGTGAAAATCATTTTCAAGTAGAGCGCCGTCCCACCTCCAGGACTTGTCCCGTCCGGGCCCCCGCATGACTGCAGATGTCGGGGAATCCCTGTTGCAAAGCCTTCAACCGCGAGGGAACGCACTGTCCAAGTGCCGCTGCACCCAGTGTTTCGCCACATCTGCGCAAAGGTTCAGGCCGGTCCAGAGCCGGAACTGCTCAACAGCCTGGCGGACAAACATGTCCAGGCCGGAAATAGACATGCATCCGGCATCTTTGGCCCGGCCGAGCAGTTCGGTCCAGAGCGGGTTGTACACAAGATCGTATACACAGCCAAAGCGGCTGAGGCCTTCCCCGGGATAGGGCACGGCCCCTGCATGATCCCCGGCCATGCCCAGCGGGGTGGCGTTGACCAGCAGCGAGGCGTGGACCTCGCTCCGGTCCTCCCAGGCCACCGGCGTGATGGCAAAGTGTTCCTCAAGCCGTTGCAGCTGGTCTGGATTTCGCCCTGCAACAGCAATCTCCCGGATCCCCAGGGCCTGCAGGCCGGCGACAACGGCCAGGGCTGCCCCGCCCGACCCCAGCACCAGGGCGGAAGACAGGCACAGATCCCGGTCCTGCAGCGGGGCCATAAAACCCGGGCAGTCCGTATTCTCTCCAAAGAGTTCGCCGTTTTTCCAATACAGGGTATTCACCGCCCCGGTCCGGACCGCCCAGTCAGAGACACGGTCACACAAGGCAGCGACGCGTGTTTTATGCGGGATGGTCACACTGCACCCCGAGATGGGCAAAAGCCGCAGGGCCTGAACAAAGGCCTCCACGGCCTCGGCTTTCAGGGGCCAGGAACAGTAGACATAGGGCAGTTCGCACCAGGCAAAGGCCTGATTATGCAGGGCGGGACTCAAGGAGTGGCCCAGGGGGTCGCCAATGATCCCAAAGATCTTTTCCGGAATGAACGGTGGGTGATTGTCCCTCATGCCTCGATCTGATCGGCCAGCGCCGCCACAAAGGCGGCCCCCCGCTCCAGGCCTTTTTGGTTGAAGGGAATCAAGCGGGCATTGTGCGCCGCAACCACCCGCTCCAGGGCCCCCTGCACGGTGTGCAACGGGAGCGTCCCTGTCGCCTGGAGCCAGGCGCCGAGCATGATCATATTCGCCATTTTCGCGTTCCCGAGCTCATCAGCCAGTTCATTGGCCGGGACCGGGATGGTCCGGATGCGGTCCGTCTCAAGCATATCCGCTTCCACAATCGAGGCATTCACCAGCTGGATGCCATGATCCAGCAGCCGCGGTTGAAACTTCTCCACTGAAGGCTGATTCATGAGAATGGAGGTTTGGGGAGAGAATATGATCGGGGAGCCGATCTCTTCATCCGAGAGCACCACCGTGCAGTTCGCGGTCCCCCCCCGCATTTCAACCCCGTAAACAGGCATAAAGGTGACACTCAGATCCTGCTCCATGGCGGCAAAGGCCAGCAGATTCCCGATGAGCATCACCCCCTGGCCTCCGAATCCTGCGATGATCACATCCTGGTACACTATTCGGCCCTCCTGCTGTCTGCATCCAGATCCCCGGCCTCCTGATCCTTATACACGCCCAGGGGAAAGTAGGGAATCAGTTCAGTTTGGATTCGCTCGTTCGCCTCAAGCGGGGACAGGCGCCAATTGGTCGGACAGGAGGCCAAAAATTCCACAAAGGAAAAGCCCCGATTTTCCAACTGGTTGGCAAACCCCTTGACCAGGACCTTTCTGGCCTGCTTGATGTGCTTGACCGTATCCACGGCCACGCGGGCCGAATAGATCGTGCCGGACAACCCGGCGATGATTTCCGCCATGCGCAGGGGGGCCCCGTCGGTTTCAAAACGACGCCCCTGCTGCGAGGTCGTTGTTTTCTGGCCGACCATGGTGGTCGGGGCCAGCTGACCACCGGTCATTCCGTACACGGTATTGTTCACGAAGACCACGGTCATATTTTCGCCCCTGTTGGCTGTGTACATGATCTCGGACAGGCCGATCGCCGCCAGATCGCCGTCCCCCTGGTAGGTGAAGACCACCGCTTCCGGACGGGCCCGCTTGACCCCGGTGGCCACGGCCGCCGCCCGTCCATGCGGGGCTTCCACCGCGTCCACATGAAGGTAGTTGTAGATAAACACGGAGCAGCCCACTGAAGCCACGCAGATGGTATCCTGGACCACGTCCAGCCGATCAAGGGCTTCCGCCACCAGGCGATGCACAATCCCATGGTGGCATCCGGGGCAAAAATGGGTCGGCGTGTCCACGAGCGCAGCAGGCGGACTGAAAACCTGTTGTTCTTCCTGAAACATGACACTATCCTCTTTGTCGCTACACAAACTTTGTTTTATTGGTCCTCATTGCGCAAGGCCTGCTGGATGGGGTCCAGCAAATCCGTCGGGCTGGCCAGGTACCCGGGCAGAACGCTGTACAAGGCTGAATCGCTGTGCCCGCGGACCGCAAGCCGAACATCATCGACCATCTGACCGGCATTGTTTTCAATGGTCAAAAAACGCTTGCCGGCCGCGGCCAGCTCCGCAAGGGGCTCTTCCGGGAAGGGATACAGGGTCACGGGGCGGAACAGACCAACCGGCAGACCGCCGGCCCGCAGCTGCCTGATGGCGCTTTTGGCGATGCGGCCCATGGACCCGAAGGCCACCACAACCAGTTCCGCATCCTCGAGCATGGAGGCCTCCCAGTCGCATTCCGCACGCATGGCCTGGTACTTCTCCTGGAGCCTCTGATTGTGCCCGGCCAGGGCTCCGTCAGTCAGGTACAGGGATTTCAGGAGCCTGGGCGCTCGTCCTTCGGCCCCGCTCAAGGACCAGGACAAAGAGCGGCTGTCCTGCAGCTCCCGTTCTTTCCAGGGCAGGATCGGCTCTTTCATCTGCCCCAGGATGGCATCGCCGAGAACAACAACCGGATTGCGATAGCGAAAGGCCAGGTCAAAGGCCCGGATGGTCTGATCGTAGGCTTCCTGGCAGCTCGCTGGGGCCAGGGTCAGGGTGCGGTAGTCTCCGTGGCCTCCGCCCCGGGTGGATTGGTAATAATCGCCCTGGGACGGGTCGATGCTTCCCAGTCCCGGTCCGCCGCGGCAGACATTCACGATGACTGCGGGCAGCTGACTCCCGGCCATGTAGGAAATGGCTTCCTGCTTCAAAGAAATGCCCGGACTGGAGGAGGAGGTCATGGCCCGCTTCCCGCAGGCCGTCGCCCCGAGCAGCATGTTGGCCGCAGCGATTTCGCTCTCCGCCTGGACAAACTCCCCGCCCGCCTCCACCAGCACGGTGGAGAGCATTTCCGGAATCTCGCTTTGCGGGGTGATGGGATAGGCGAAATAACATTCGCACCCGGCGGCCATGGCCCCGAGCGCAATGGCTTCGTTTCCCTTTACCAGAAGACTGGCTTTATTCGTCTTCATGTGTGCTCCCCTTTGTTTTCGTCCGAAAGACCACAATAGCGCAATCAGGACAGATCTCCGCGCAAAACGAGCAGCCTTTGCAGGCGTCTTGAGACGATCCCGGCAGATGCACGACCTTGAATCCACTGGCATTCATGGTTCCTGACACGGTGAGCAATGACTCCGGGCAGACCGTCGTGCACAACAGGCAACCCTTGCACCGCTCTTCTCTGATTTCCACTCTGGACATAACGTGCGCTCCTCGGCCGCGCGCATCGGTTCCCGCACGGCAGCTGATTCAGGGCCTGCTTAGAGGATTAACATGGCATCGCCATAGGAATAAAAACGGTAGCCCCGCTCCACAGCCAGCTGATAGGCCTCCAGTACCTTTTCCCGGCCTGCAAAGGCCGCAATCATCAGCAGCAGGGACGACCGGGGCAAATGAAAATTGGTGAGCAGGTGATCCACGATCCTGAAGACATACCCGGGATAGATATAGCAATTAAGCCAGCCTGCATAGGCCCGGAGTTCCCCGCACCGGTCCCGGACCCCTTCCAGGGTGCGAACCGTGGTGGTCCCCACCGCAACCACGGGCCGGCCCTGTTGTTTGGCCTGAACAATTTTCCGGGCCGAATCCTGTGGAATCTCAACATACTCCGGATGAAGCTCATGCTCCCGGATATCGGTGCAGCGTATCGGACTGAAGGTGCCGTAGCCCACATAGAGATTCAGGGGCATTATTTCTATCCTTTTCCGACCCAGTTTGTCCAGCATTTTATCATCGAAATGCAGCCCTGCCGTAGGGGCGGCCACTGAACCGGGACACTCGGCGTTCGCGTAAACGGTTTGATAGCGATCCGCATCCGCTGCTTCACTGCCGCGCTTCAGGTACGGCGGCAGCGGCACGTCTCCGTAGCGCTCCAGATTCTCCAGCAGCCGGCCCTTCCAGAAGAGCCGTCCCTGGATGTGTCCAAAGGCCTCTTTTCTGGTTATATCCAGCCCAAAACCCTTTGCAAAGAGCACCCGCTGGCCGGGGTGGATTTTTTTGGCCGGCCTGATCAACCCGTCCACTCCGGCCGCCTGACCGCCCTTTGGACATTCGCCTCCGGTGATCAGCGGCAGCGGGGTCAACAACAGAAATTCAACCCGACCGCCGCCGGCTGCCTTGAAGCCGCTCAGCCGGGCGGGCGAAACCCGGCTTGTATTCACCACCAGGAGGGCCCTCTCCGGGAGATGGGACAGAAGATCATGGAACCGGGCATGATGCAGGGCACCCCCTGACCTGTCCATGACCAGCAATCTGGAATCGCTTCGCCTGGCTGTCGGGTATTGGGCGATTTGCTTTTCAGGCAAATCAAAGGTATAGTTCTCCACAGAAAAGTTCGGAGGAACCCTGTGCTCTGTCTCTGCTGCAGTCGGATTTTGGTTCATGTGTGTATACAAATGTTCTGAAGTCAAGGAGCACGTTCACCACGACTCCTGCCGTGGCAACGTCCCTAACCCAAATGGAGGCTCACGTGTTCAAACATTGCGTCCTGCTGATAAGCCTGTGTTGCTTGACCGCCTGTTCCAGTCTGACCAATCCTTTCCAGACATCTGGGGAATCCTCTTCTGCCATGTCCGCGCATGAGAGTCAATCCACAGCACCAGCCGGCCAGGATGAGAATACCTATTACGATTTCGACGATATCATCATCCCCAGTGAATTGCAGCTTGAAGAGGATGAATCCATCGTTTTTGAGTCCAGTACCACCAAAGCTGGAAAACTGCACTTTTCCGGACGGATCGAACCGGTCTCCCTGTTCAACTTTTACACCCACCATCTCCCCAAGGACAACTGGACCATCAGCAGCCAGTTGAAATACGGTCATTTTATGATCATTGCAGAAAAAAGCGCCAAATTCTGTGTGCTCACCATCACCGAATCCCGGCTGAAAACCCATTTACACATCTGGGTCACCCCGAGGATACCCTGAGATGATCCCTCCTTATCTGCACTGCACCCGGTATCAGGGACGCCGGATTCATATCGGCTGCTGCGGGAGCATTGCCGCTTACAAAACCCTGGATCTCTGCCGGGCCTTTCAAAAGTCCGGCCTGCAGACAAGCGCCGTATTAAGCCCGGCAGGCGAACAGTTCCTCACGCGACTCAGCCTCGAATCCCTGGGGGTGCATCCGGTGCATTCCGAATTGTTCTCCCCGCAGAGTGCCAGCTATGACCATCTGGAACCCGGGCACACCGCCGCTTTGATGCTCATTCACCCACTCACGGCCAACAGCCTGGCCAAGCTTGCCTGCGGCGTGGCGGACACCATGCTCACCTGCCAGGCCCTGGCCTTTCCCGGACCCCTCTGTCTTGTACCGGCCATGAATCCCAATCTCTGGTACGCTCCAGCCACCCAGGAAAACGTAGAACGGCTCCGCAGCCGTGAGAACGTGACCCTTTTGACCCCGGATGAGGGTGACGTCGCCTGCGGCGACCAGGGCTCGGGCAAACTGCCGCCGCTCACCGAGACCTATTTTCAGTCCTTGAAAACAATGACGCAGCAAGACATGCGCGGATTGAAGATTGTGATCGCCTTGGGGGCCACCAGGGAATTTTTCGATCCGGTCCGGTTCTGGTCCAATCCTTCCAGTGGGCGCATGGGGGCGGCCCTGGCCCTGACCGCCTGGCTCCGGGGAGCTGAGGTCACTTGTGTCTGCGGCCCGAGCTCCATCTGGCTGCCCCGGGAGATCCAGCGCATTAATGTTGTGACAGCCCGGGACATGCTCACGGCCTGCCAGGATGTCTGGCCGTCCTGCGACATCGGCTGCCTGAGTGCGGCGGTCTGCGATTTCCGCCCAAAACAGACGCAGGAACACAAACTCAAAAAGAACACGGTACAATCCGGCCTAAGCATTGCCTTTGTCCCCAATCCGGACATTCTTAAGACCCTCGGTGCCCAAAAACAGGCGGGTCAGCGTCTGATCGGTTTCGCCGCTGAATCCGACCCGGCGCAGCTGGCCGCAGCCAAAGACAAACTGAAGACCAAAAATCTCGATCTCATCGCCGCCAATGTGATCAATCAGCCAGACACGGGCTTTGAACATCATACCAATGCGGTCCTGCTCATGAATGCCCGGGGAGACCGCCAGGAACTCCCGGTCATGAGCAAGGCCGATCTTGCCTGGACACTATGGGACTGGATCTGAGCGAATTGGACCTCCCCCCTGTGCTGCACGCCTGGTATCGGCTCGGCCTGACCGCTCTTCTGGAAGCGAAACCGCCTGAAACGGAGACCGGACAGGCCAGAGGGACCGGGACCTGTGCCGACCTTCCCCAACCCTGGCGGTCGATTGCACAGGAGCATCCAGCGCCTTGCGCCACCCTGTGGACCTATTGGCAGCTGGCCGGCGATCTCGGCAGCAAGGCGTCCCCGGAACGAACCCTGTTGTTTCGCAATATCCGTAAAGCCCTGGGCTGGCCCCAGGCGGACATTGTTTTCTGGCCGCCGGCGGAGCTCCGGGCCTCTGGACTGCATTTCAGAAGCGAGTACTTCTGGCAGGGACTGGCCGTATTTGAACCCCGTTTTGTCCTTATTTTCGGGCGCCCGGCCTTCAAGCGCCTCTTCCCCCGCACCGGGGACCGCCGCTACGGAGAGTTTATCCAGGATCACATCTCGTATATCTTTCTTCCCGGACCGGAGGACATGCTTCCGGATCAGAAAGAGGCCAAACGCGTGGTCTGGAATACGCTGAAAACCATCCAACTTCCATCGATGTGAGGGACCCATGACTGATCTCGTGACCGGCGCCGCCGGCTTTATCGGGTTCCATGTCTGCCGGCGCCTGCTCCAGCAAGGCAGGTCCGTTGTCGGACTGGACAATTTGAACGTGTATTACTCGGTGGCCTTGAAAAAGGACCGCCTGCAGCAATTGCAGCAGTTTCCCCATTTTCATTTCGCACACCAGGCCCTGGAGGACCTCCCCACCCTGGAAAGCCTCTTTGACCGGCATGCCTTTGTGCACGTGGTGAATCTGGCGGCTCAAGCCGGGGTCCGGCACAGTCTGAGCCACCCCAGGGACTATATCGACAGCAATATGGTCGGCTTTTCCAATCTCCTGGAATGCTGCCGGCATCACCGGATCAGGCATCTGGTTTTTGCCTCCTCGAGCTCTGTTTACGGATTGAACACCCAGCTGCCTTTCAGCGTGCACCACAATGTCGATCATCCCATCAGCCTGTATGCCGCCAGTAAAAAAGCCAATGAACTCATGGCTCACACCTACAGCTACCTTTTCAACCTCCCCTGCACCGGCTTGCGTTTTTTTACCGTCTACGGCCCCTGGGGCCGCCCGGACATGGCCCTGTTCCTTTTTTGCAAAAACATGCTGGCCGGACTCCCCATACAGGTGTACAACAACGGCCGGATGCAGCGGGACTTCACCTACATCGATGACATCGTGGAAGGCGTGCTCAGAGTGCTGGCCGCCGTCCCCCAGGGCAATCCTGCCTGGGACGGCGGCCGGCCTGACCCCGCCTCCAGTCCGGCCCCGTACAGGCTTTACAATATCGGTAATAACAACAGTGTTCACCTGGAAGACTTCATCCAGACCCTGGAAACAGCCCTCGGGGTCAAGGCGATCAAGGACTACCAGCCCCTCCAGCCAGGCGACGTCCCCAGGACGGTTGCCGATATCGATGATTTGATCCAGGATGTCGGATTCAGACCCAAGACCACGATTCAGGAGGGGATCCCCCAATTCGTCAAGTGGTATAGAGCCTATTATACATAAGGAGCATCATCCATCAAAGCGCTTCAGGAAGAGCGAACATTCCGCTTTTTTTTCGTGTGCTCATCGCAAACTGGGAACGAAGTCTGTCAAATGAGGATCGCTTATGGGGAAGACCATCGCCATTGTCAATCAAAAGGGTGGAGTCGGAAAAACCACCACCGCCATCAATCTGGCTGCCTCCCTGGCGGCCATGGAAAAAAGTGTCCTGCTGATCGACTGCGATCCCCAGGCCAATGCCACCAGCGGCTTGAACATCGTCCCTGATGAAAAGCACAATATCTATAGGGCCTTGTATGCTGCCGAGACCGCTCCGCAGATGATCTATCCATCCTTGAATGCCTATCTCATGGTCCTCCCCTCACTGCCGGACCTGGCGGCCGCCGACCTTGAGCTTGTCGAAAAAATGGCCCGGGAGTTTTTTCTCCAGGATGTGGTGCAGCAGATCTCCTCTGAGTTTGAATTCATCCTCCTGGATTGTCCACCCTCACTCGGACTGTTGACCATCAATGCCCTGTGTGCAGCAGACAGACTGCTCATCCCCCTGCAATGCGAATACTATGCCCTGGAAGGGATCACCCATTTGATGCATTCCTTTGAACGTGTTCGCAAACGACTCAACCCCCAACTCCAACTGCTCGGGGTGGTGCTGACGATGTTTGACAAACGGAATAAACTCGCGCACCAGGTGGAACATGAAGTCCGCAATTTTTTTGGAAACAAGGTGTTCAGGACCATTATTCCCCGCAACGTCCGTCTTTCCGAAGCCCCGAGCCACGGCCTTCCAGTGATCGCCTATGATTACAAATCCAAGGGATCGCAAGCCTATCTGCAGCTCGGACAGGAGTTCGTCCAGTGGGTCCGTGACTGACCCTCTTCTGGACCTGCAGAGGATCCCAATTTAATGCGGGGGCGCAGCATTCGATGCCGTGGTCTCGACATGGATATGATCCTTGAAATGTTTTTTGGTGACCCGTGCGGCACACTGCTGACAGGTAAAGGCAACCAGTCCCCCGAGACTGGCGGTGGTGAGTCTGAACTTCCTGGGCTGATCCTGTTGCCAGTGTGCGCTAGCCGTCCCGCAGACCCCGCAGTGGACTGAATAGTCCACCGGATACTGGAAATCCCAGCAGGCAACCAGCGTCTCCCAATCTTTGATGGGCTCCGCAACCCCCTCGGCCGACGCTGAATCCTGAGCAGAGGCCAGTTCTGCGGCCGCCTTTGCCGCATCTTTTTTCAGCCGTTCCCAGAGACTTTTGGCCACAAACGCCCCCAGCAACCGCCCTTGTTCGTCAAACACCTCGGTCACCAGTCCTTGTGCAGATTCATCCTCCATGCGCCAACTCCTGCCCCCGGTCTGGAAAGAACCGGTTTGCATTTTCATAGTTTTTTTTTTAGACTCACCAAAGCATGCAGAGAGTCTATCCGTTTTCGGATATTTACGCAAGGAGCCTTGGGCCATGACAGCAACACAACGCGGATTGGGACGCGGACTTGACGCCCTTTTTGCCGCACGCAACGAGTCCGGCGAATCGACGGATCTCACGCCACCCCAGCACTTGTTGATCCGCAGCATCGAACCAAATCCGCAACAACCGAGAAAACGATTCGACGCCGAAAGCCTACAGGAACTCGCCCAGTCCATCCGCCAGCAAGGCGTCCTCCAGCCCATTCTGGTCCGCCCCGATCCACGTGATACCGGAATGTATCAGATCGTGGCCGGGGAAAGACGCTGGCGAGCAGCTGCCCTGGCTGAACTGAGCACCATCCCCGCTCTGATTCAGGACCTCACAGACACCCAATCTTTGATCATCGGACTGGTGGAGAACCTTCAGCGTGAAGATTTGAATCCCATGGAAGAGGCTGAAGCCCTGGAAGTCCTGCAACAGGAACTGGGACTCTCCCAGGAAGCCCTGGCCAACAAAATCGGGAGGAGCCGCCCTTCCATCGCGAACTGCCTCCGCCTGCTGCATCTCGAAGACACAATCCGGGAAGCGGTCCGGAATGAAACCCTCAGCGCTGGCGCCGCCCGAAGCCTCCTCAGCATCACGGATCCGGAGACCCGCCTTGTTTTCTTTGAATACATCCAGAAGCACCATCCCTCCGTCCGCAGGATCGAAGCTGCCGTGGGCTACTGGAAAACGCACGGCCAGCTTCCTGAAAACATCAGCAACCCCACCAGCCGAACCGACCAGCCACCCCCTTTTTTCGAGCAGCTCAAAACAAGCCTTGCCGCCCAACTGAAACCCCGAACCAACTGCCGAGTCAGCATTTCGGGCACTCACCACAAGGGACGCATCACGCTGTCCTACCGATCCGAACAGGATTTTTATGGAATCCTGGAACATTTTGGCATTTCACCCGACTATGTTTCACGTGAAACATAGCAACACAACAATAAAAGCAATCCCGCAACAAAACAAGCGTATCCAAGAATAGGGCCTTCCATGCTGGTCAGCGTCAAGAATCTTTCGCATTCTTTCGGATCTCACTGGGTCCTCAAAAACTTGTCCTTCCAGGTCCGGGAACAGGAGTGCGTCATTCTCACCGGACATTCCGGTGCCGGAAAAACTACCCTTTTGCAGATACTGCATGGAGCGTTGCCCATTCAGCGCGGGACTGCAGAGGTCGCCGGGTATCGGCTCAACACCTTGAACCAGAGACGCCTGCCCCGGTTCAGACGGCAACTGGGCGTGGTTTTCCAGGATTTCAAAATCCTTCAGCAAAAAAGTGTCAGTGAAAACGTGGCCATGGCTCTGGAAGTTCGGCACATGCCCAGGGCGCAAATCCAGAGGCGGGTGAATGCCGTGCTTCGCGGCGTGCGGATGGAACAGCGGTCTGATCTCAAATGCACCCGCCTTTCCGGAGGCGAACAACAGCGGGTAGCCATCGCCAGAGCCATTGTGGTCAATCCCAAACTCTTGATGGCGGACGAACCGACCGGAAACTTGGACGAGGACCTTTCCTTGCGGCTGGTGCACATATTCAGGAAATTTAATGAACATGGGACGACCGTCATCCTGGCCACCCACAACAGGCAGGTGATCCAGGCACTACCCCATTCGCAACTCATAGATCTCAATACACAGGCCTGAACCTCGATGCTCATGACCTTTTTCAAACTTCTGCTCAAAGGTGTTTCCAACCTGCTGGCCAATCGTTTTGAATGTGCACTGACCCTGATCGGGATCACTCTGGTCTCCTTTCTGGGCTTTTTTCTGCTCCTTGTGGCCCATAATCTCCATCACGTGATCACCCAGGACAAAAGCCGGATTCAATTTGAAGCGTACTGGCACAAAAACATTTCCCGTCAGGCAGTGGAAAAAGACTGGAAGGCCATTCAAAACCTGGAAGGCGTGGTCAGCCTCACAACGTATCCGCCGGAAAAAGGGCTAAAGGTTTTGGCTCGGTCTCTGGGTGATGCCGTGGATCTGAGCTGGTTTGCCCAGGAGAACAACCCGCTCCCCGCTGCTGCGGTGGTGACGGTTTCTCTGGATCAGAAGGCATCACCGTCTCAGACCCGCGCGTACTTGCAGAAGATCGAGGACTTCCCGGGAGTGAGCTCTGTGCATTACAACCCGTTTGAACTGAATACCGCCGATTCCTGGATCAGATTTTCCCGGACCGTTCTCTGGCCCTTGATGGGTTTATTAGCGGGCCTGGCCGGATTGATCGTGGGCAATACCATCAAACTCTCCCAGCTGCATTTTCAACAGGAAATCGAAGTGCTCAAACTGGTGGGCGGAACCCGGGGCTATATCATGCTGCCTTTGTTGAGCGGCGGTGCCTTTCTGGCCCTGACCGGAGGGATGTTCGGGCTTTTGTTGGTCAAATTGACCCAGGTTGGCCTGCAAGACCTGCTCAATGTCCCTCCGCTCTGGCTGGACATTCATTTCCTCGAGTGGGGGCAGATGGTCTGGACCCTGTCCATCATGACCGGGGCGGCCGTGCTTTTCAGCTGGGTCAACATCAGGCAATGATGCTGAAGGATTCGGGGGTGAAGGGCTGATTATGAGGCTTTGGGACGACAAAATCGCCGCAGAATGGGAAACGTGGGAAAACAGCCGACAGGGACGCTTTGCCCTGGAGCAGAAACAAAAACTGCTCCTGGCCCTGTGCGCGGCCTGGCCCAGAAAAAAAACCAGCATCCTGGAAATCGGCTGCTGTACGGGGTATTTTCTCCAGGCCTTTCAAGAGGCGGGCTTTCAGATCACCGGTGTGGATGCCTCGCCGGCCATGCTCAAAAAAGCCCGGGCCCGGCTAGGCAGAAAAGCCGACCTCCATCTCGGCGCTCCGGAATATCTGCCGTTTGAGGACAAGGCCTACGACTACATTCTCCTGAGCAATGCCCTTGATTATGCAAACAACCCAAAAACGGTTCTGAATGAAGCCTTTCGCGTGGGAAAAAACGGGATGGCGCTTTGTTTTGTGAATCGTCGTTCCTGTTCCTGTCTCAGCCGGTATTTCCGGGGCAACAAGGCCCTTGTTTTCAAACGTCGGCCGGTCACGGCCAATTCCTGGACCTGGCCGGAGATACGCGGGATGATCAATGACACGATCCACCAAGCCAGAATGAGCCGGGCTTCTGTCCTGCCGGGTCCGGTTTGGACCTGGCATCACGGCGTGTTCGGCCGGCTATTGAATTCGCCTGTCTACCCCCTGGCCTGCGGGACCTATTGCGCCGTCCGGGTGGAGTACCCGAGGCAGCGACCCGTGACCCCGATTCTGGCCTGGTCCAAAGATCTGAAAATCGCCTACCCCAAGGCCAACACCCTGACTTCGGATGTTTTCAAAAGACCTTCCTGCTCGGCTGGGATTCTGACCAGTCCGTCCGCCTGGAGCATGGTTTTCAACAGCCCGGATTTTCCGATGACCGGGACCGCCAGGGGCAGGTCGCCAGTTGAAGACGGTTCCAGCCGCACCCGGACATAGTCTTCCCTTCCCTGCCGGGAGGCGAGATTGCGGGCGAGTCGGGCTGGAAGTGAGGGCCAACGGTCCAGGTCGGCGGTCTTTGCCTCACCGGCCAGGCGCCGTATGAGGGGACGGATCAGGACCAGGAAGATGACCTGGTCCCAGGTCACCTGTCCGGGAAGACCGACAACCGGTTTACCTTGAATGGAGGCGAGAATCGTGGGTTTCCCGGGACTGATGGACACGCCGTGCGCCAGAATCCTGGAATCGGAAAAGTTCTGCAAGGCGTGGATGGTGTAGTCGCGTCTGCCAACGGAACTGCCCCCGGAGATCAACACCAGATCACAGGCCTCAAGCGCCTCCTGTACCTTGGATTGAATGGCAGTGAGTTCGTCGGGCACGATCCCGAAATGCCGAAAGGTCGCACCACTGGCGGCAATGCCGCTTTGCAGGGCCAGGGCATTGACATCCCGGATTTGTCCCGGACCCGGATTTTTCTCCGGAGGGACGAGTTCGTCGCCGCTGGAAATGATCCCGACATTGGGCCTGCAATGCACTGCTGCCTCCCGGATCCCCAGAGCGGCAAGCAGGCCCAGTTCCTGAGATCTGATCCGGGTGCCCGGGGCGAGGATGCGGTCGCCCCGGCGGCAGTCCTCGCCCTGGAACATGAGGTGCTCGCCAGGGGCCACGGTCCGCCGGACCTCGATTTCATCCGGAGCGATGGACTCGGTGTATTCCACCATGACAACGGCATCGGCCCCGGGCGGCAGGGCAGCACCAGTGACGATTTCCATGCACTGGCCGGACTGGATGGGTCTTTCCTGAATCTCGCCCACCGCAATGGAGCCGATGACCTGGAGATAGCCAGGGTTTGTTTCGCTGGCCCCGAAAAGATCGGACGCCCGGACGGCATAGCCGTCCATGGCGGAGCGGGAAAACGGCGGCAGGTCGTCGGGTGCCTCAACCGCCTCGGCGAGCACCGTACCGGACAGTTCCGCCAGGTCCCGTCTGGCAGGGCTCCGCAGCGGATGAAAGGTCTGAATCAGCCGGTGAAACTCCCGCACACTGAGCACCTGGAAAAATTGGGCATCCATTCAAGCCTCCAGGGAAATCTCGATTGAACCCGGGGCAAATCCCTTCAAAGGCGAAAGCAGGCCTTTGATGCCGTTGCCCAGTATGGCATTCACAAAAGGGTTGAGCGGCAATTGTCGGCCGTTCACGGTGATCCTGAGGGAGGTCTGCAGGGCCTGGCATTCACTGAATGCCGCCTCGCCGCGGAGTATTTCCCCGGCCAGGACCGAACAATCCGTCCGCCCGCAGGCTTGACAATCCAGTCCCGGAAGAAAAAAGCCCCTGGCCAGGATCCAATCGGCCAGGGTTTCCAGATCCTTGGTGGATGGAAGATCGGCAAGCCAGCAGTCACTCCAGAGCGCAAGGGTCAAGCCGGAATCGAGCTCGCGAATCTCCTGCTCGGATTCGGACAGGATGATCTTGGGCAGGTAATGAAGGGTCTTGCCGCCTTCCACAATGAGCACCTGGGCATCGCCCAGACCGGTGAGATCGGGGAGATATTTCTGCGTATTCCAGATGACCTCGGTCTGATCCGGACCGAGTCCGAAGACGGTTTCAGCGTACCGGCTCAATTTTCGGGTATCGGTATCCCGGGCATCAAACGCGTGGTGGCTGAACTTGGCCGCCGCCACCTTGACCCCCCGGGCCTGGAAATGTTGACACAACTGCAGGGCCAGGGAGGTCTTCCCGCTGTTTTTGTACCCGTTGAGTGCAACTGCCTGCATACACGACTCCTTGTACGGTTCAGTGGTTGGTCATTGGGGCATTCTTGCTTCCAATGCTGGCTACGCCCGCAACCCAAAGGTCCAGGTTTACTACAAAATTTGAAATTTCCAATTTCTTTGACAAGGACTTCAACTGCATCGGAGCAAAACATATTCTTGTTTTCTATGACAGTGATTCACCGATACGTCACTGAGACGGCATTTTTTGTATACCCGCAAACAACTTTTGACAATAGACTGCGCATGGTCTAAAGATCTTTTTTTGTTTGCTTTTAAGAACAGTTTTCCGCAACTGGCCCCGCAGGCGAATGCTATGAATCCCATTCAAAAAATCAAAGGGTTTGCCGACATTTTTTCACCCCGGTCGGACAGTTACACGGCCCTGGAAGAAAAGGCCAGGGACATCTTCACGCGGTATGGATTTACGGAACTCCGTATCCCGCTTGTGGAAAAAACCGAATTGTTCGCCAGGTCCATCGGGGCGGAAACCGATATCGTGCAAAAAGAAATGTTTACCTTCCCGGACCGGAAAGGGCGGTCTCTGAGCTTGCGGCCCGAAGCCACGGCCGGAGTCGCCCGGGCCTATATCGAAAACAAGATCTACAGCCTGCAGGATGTGAGCAAGCTGTACACCCTCGGCCCCATGTTCCGCTATGAACGCCCCCAGAAGGGCCGGCAGCGTCAATTTCAGCAGATCAATGCGGAAATCCTGGGCAGCACCGCCCCGGAGACGGATGCGGAATTGCTGCTCATGCTCACCGACTTCTTGCAGGAAGCCGGTTTTAAAAAACTGCATCTGGAGCTCAATTCTCTGGGATGTCCGCAGTGCCGCCCGCATTTTCTCGAGGCGGTCAGCGGCTTTTTAGCCGGGCGGCCTGAACAGGCCCTGTGCCCGGACTGCCGTCGCCGCAGTCAGACCAATCCCTTACGGGTCTATGACTGCAAGATTGACAGCTGCCGGGAGCTCATCCAAAACGGTCCTGTTCTCACGGAGTATCTCTGTCCGGACTGCCAGGAGCATTTCCACATCGTGAAACGCCTCCTGGAGCGCGCCGATGTTTCCTACCGGATCAATCCCAATCTGGTTCGCGGTTTGGACTACTACCAGCGCACCACCTTCGAGGTCCTGTCCGAAGACATTGGGGCCCAGTCCGCGGTGGCCGGGGGCGGACGATACGATGGCCTGCTCAAGGACCTGGGCGGACCGGATCTGCCTGGAATCGGCTTTGCCTGCGGCATGGAACGGCTGCTCATGATCCTGGGTGACGTCCCGCAGCCGGGATCTGATTTTTTTCTGGCGCCCCTGACCCCCCCTGCCAGGGAACAGGGGTTGCTGCTCGCCTGTCAGCTCAGGGCTCATGGGCTGTGCGGCGATGTCGCGTTTGAGGGGAAAAGCCTCAAAAGTCAGCTCAGACAAGCCAACAAGCAGCAGGCCGCTGTCTGCCTCATCCTGGGGGAAACGGAACTGGCCCGGTCAACTGTGCTGCTCAAGGACATGGCCTCCGGCGCCCAAACCGAAATCAGACAGGAGGATCTCCTGGAGGCTGTACTCCAGGGGAAAACATGAGATGTTTTGACTTGGTTGGATTGGACTGACAGCGAATACGTCACCGAACTTACGAAACTGAGCACTTAGAGCATCTTCTACAGGGAACCACCATGAACGACCAATCAGCAGAGACCTTGATGCAAGCCCTGGGCGACTGGGTACGCACCCATCACTGCGCCCAACTCGATGAAACCAATCTTGATGCCCGGGTCTGCCTGATGGGCTGGGTCCAATACCGTCGTGATCACGGCGGATTGATCTTTATCGACCTCCGGGATCGGGAGGGCTTGACCCAGATCGTCTTCTCCCCGGACGCGAATGCCCAGGCCCATCAAGAGGCCCATGTTTTGCGCTCGGAATATGTCCTGGCCATCCAGGGTCTGGTGCGGAAGCGCCCCCGGGGAATGGAAAACGATGCCCTGCAAACCGGCCGCATCGAAGTCCTGGTCCAGGACTGGAAATTGTTGAATACCTCCCAGACCCCACCCTTTCTCCTGGAAGAACGGGTCGAGGTCTCGGACCACCTCCGTTTCAAATACCGGTATCTCGACCTGCGCCGGAAAAAAATGACCCGCCACCTGAAACTCAGGCATCTTGGATTGCAGCGCATCCGGAATACCCTGCACAAACAGGGTTTCATCGAGGTGGAGACCCCGGTCCTGACCAAAAGCACCCCGGAAGGGGCCCGGGACTTCCTGGTTCCCAGCCGGCAAAATCCCGGGCATTTTTTTGCCTTGCCCCAAAGTCCGCAGTTGTTCAAACAACTCCTGATGATCGGCGGTCAGGAGCGGTATTACCAAATCGTGCGCTGTTTCCGCGATGAAGACCTTCGGGCCGACAGGCAGCCGGAATTCACCCAAATTGATCTGGAAATGGCCTTTGTCCAGGAAGATCAGGTCATGGACATTTCCGAGCTCATGATGAACGAACTCTTTGCTGCGACTGAAAACACCGGTCTTCGGCTCCCTTTTCCCAGAATGACCTATCACGAAGCCATGGAAACGTATGGTCTGGATCGTCCTGATACCCGTTTTGGACTGCCTTTGCAGGACGTGACCGACCTTGTCGCTCACTCCGGATTCAAATTGTTTGCCCAGGCGGACATGGTCAAAGCGATTCGGGTGGAAGACGGGGGCCGCCTGACCAGGAGGGAAATCGACGACCTGACTGAATTCGTCAAAATTTTCGGGGCAAAGGGTCTGGCCTGGATCAAGCTCAAAGCGGACGAATGGCAGTCGCCCATCGCCAAGTTCCTCAGTGAACAGGAAAAACAGGACCTCCAGTACCGGCTTCAGCTGCAGCCCGGCGATATCGTGTTTTTCCAGGCGGGCAGTCCTGAAATCGTCCATGCCGCCCTGGGCAACCTGCGCTTGAAGCTGGCGGAATGGTTTGATCTCATTCCCCGGGACAGGCTCGATTTCGTCTGGATCACTGATTTTCCATTGTTTGAATGGGATCAGGAGGAAAAGCGCTGGGCTGCCTGTCACCACCCGTTCACCTCGCCCCAGGAGGCGGACCTGGATGTCCTGGAGACCGCCCCGGAACAGGCCAGAGCCAGGGCCTACGACCTGGTGCTCAACGGACATGAAATCGGAGGCGGTTCCATCCGCATCCACCAAGCGGACATCCAGAGGAAAATGTTTCGGGCTCTCGGCATTGCAGCCGAAGAAGCCGAAGCGAAATTCGGGTTTCTCCTTGAGGCCCTGCGGTACGGGGCTCCGCCCCACGGGGGCATCGCCTTTGGACTGGATCGGCTGATGATGATTCTGTGCGGCGCCTCCTCCATTCGCGAGGTCATTGCCTTTCCCAAGACCCAGAAAGGGACCTGCCTGTTGACCGAGGCTCCCACTGCAGTTCCCGCCCGGCAACTTCGGGAGTTGAATCTGCGCCTCAGGGAAACGCCATCCTGATTGACCGCTGGTGGAGCCCTTTGTAGACAGCGGAGAAGACTTACTTGTCTAATGATGAAAGACTTCTTACACTTCTGGTTTCTGGTGTCTGGTTTCTGGTGTCTGGAAAAGACAAATAAAGCCCCATCAAGGAGTTAAGTCCTCGCATGAAACTTGATTTTTTTCCGTCACCCCAGGGTAGGCCGGGGTCCAGCTTTTCAACCTGGATTCCGACCTTTGCCGGAATGACGGAGGAGGTGACTCGTTTCTTTTTCGATCAAACTGGCCGATCCGCACAGCCAGAGGCAGGGCTCGTATGAAACTTCAAGAATGAACATCGAACATCGAACGTCCAATGATGAATGCTGAATCAAAGAAAAGACATGTTTTCATTTCCGAATCTGTCTCTGCCAGCCACGGACTCATTCACTGATTCTTCTGTTTTTTCTTCATTCAAAATTCGATGTTCGACGTTCGATGTTGGACGTTCAAATTCTTGACAGCAGGAAAAGCCATTGACGGTGAAAGTTTCTTCACTGATCAAACTGGCAGTAGCATATTACATAAAATCAAATAAATCCATCAGGTTTACGCGTACTGTCTCAAGCTCTGAACTTGTCCAAACACCCCGGAAGGGACGTTCCTACTGCACGCTTGAGCCTGTTTGCCGATGGGGGGAAGTCATGGCACGATACATCAGGACCTATCCGGATCCGGTCCTGAAAACAACAGCAAAGCCGGTTGAGGCCATCAACCAGGACGTCAAGGATCTGGCGCAGGAGATGGCGGATTTGATGTACGCCAATCAGGGGATCGGCCTGGCGGCCCCCCAGGTTGGGGAAGCCATGTGCGTGATCGCGTTGGATGTCAGCGGGCCGGAAAGACGGGAGGATCTCCAGATCCTGATCAATCCGGTCATCGAGTCTGCACTCGGGGAAACCGAGACCGAGGAAGGCTGCCTGAGCCTGCCTGAATTCCGGACCAAGGTGCAACGGGCGGATCAGGTCACGGTCACCGGCCTGGATTTGAACGGCCAGGAAGTCCGCATCCAGAGCGAAGGGCTGCAGGCCATATGTTTCCAGCATGAAATCGATCACTTAAATGGAAAACTCCTGCTCGATCATGCCGGCCGGCTGAAACGAAACCTGTATTGCAAAAAAGCAAACAAATGGGAGAAGAAGAACTGAACCCTTTTCAGATCCTCTTCATGGGCACCCCGGATTTTGCAGCCGTGATCCTTGACACGCTGCTGCAGTGGTCCGGGGCTCGAGTGGCCGGGGTGATAACCCAGCCGGACCGCCGGGCTGGACGCGGGAAAACAATCCATCCGCCGCCGGTCAAACAGCTGGCCCGGGACGCGCACCTTCCCCTGCTGCAGCCATCCTCCCTCCACACCAGTGCGGTTGATGCCTTTGTCGAGGACATCCAGGCCAACCTGCTGATTGTTGCGGCCTATGGGCTGCTCATCCCCAAGCACCTCCTCACCTGCCCGGCCTTCGGCGCCCTGAACGTCCATGCCTCGCTGCTCCCGAAATATCGAGGAGCAGCCCCTATTCAACGCGCCCTGATCAATGGAGAAACAGTCACCGGTATCACGATTATGCAGATGCAGGCGGGATTGGACACCGGCCCGATTCTCTATCAAAAGGCCCTGGCCATTGGTTGCGATGATACGGCCCAAAGCATCCATGACCAGCTGGCTTCCCTTGGCGGGGACTGCCTCATCCACACGCTGCAAACCTGGGACAGCCTCAGGCCGATCCAGCAGGACCCTGCCAAAGCCAGCTATGCGCCGAAACTGCGCAAGCAAGACGGTCACATTGATTGGAACCAAACAGCGCAAGCGGTGCACAATCGGATTCGGGGGGTCCATCCCCGGCCTGGAGCCTTTTTTTTCTGGCGGCCGGGCATAGACAGGGAAGCCCTTCGGCTCAGCGTCTTTCCCGGGCGCATCGGTGAGCGGATTGCGCGGACGGTTCCGCCCGGTCAGATCTGCGGCCTGCACGGCTCCTCCCTGGCCATCAGCTGCCTGGACCGCTATTATCTTGTTGAGACCCTGCAGCCGGCCGGCGGCCGGGCCATGTCGGCATCTGAGTTCTCTAGAGGCTATTGTCCCTTGCTTTAAGACTCGCGCCCCAACGGCCTTTGC
>CAZUMF010000022.1:0-30582 GCA_964621385.1 uncultured Desulfohalobiaceae bacterium | reverse complement strand
GAATATGGTGAGCACCTCGGGGCCGGTCTTGGAGCGCAGCGGGGATCTGGCCGCCATCCTGACCAATCTCCAGCGGCATGACGTGCTGTTTATCGATGAGATCCACCGCATGCCGGTCACGGTGGAAGAGATCCTCTACCCGGCCCTGGAGGACTTCAAACTCGATTTGGTCATTGGACAGGGTCCCGGGGCCAGGACCGTGAAGATCGACCTGGAACCCTTTACCCTGGTGGGGGCCACCACCAGGATCGGATTGTTGAGCTCTCCCCTGCGGGACCGCTTCGGGGTCATTCTGCGCATGGATTTTTATGAAGCACAGCAGTTGCGGGAGATCGTGCTGCGTACAGCCGGCATCCTCAAGATCAGGATCACGTCCGCAGGGGCGCTGGAGATCGGCAAGCGCTCCAGGGGCACCCCGCGCATCGCCAACCGCCTCCTGCGCCGGGTGCGGGACTTTGCCATGGTCGGAGGGGAGGGGGAGATCTCTGCCCGGCAGGCCGGGAGCGCCCTGGACCGGCTGGAGGTGGACGAGCTTGGCCTGGATGCCATGGACCGCAGGATTCTGACCATCCTGATCAAGCATTTCGGGGGCGGCCCGGCCGGGGCCAAAACCATAGCCACGGCCTGTGCCGAAGAGGTGAAGACCCTGGAAGACATCTATGAACCCTACCTCATTCAGTGCGGCTTTTTAAAGCGCACCGCCCGGGGACGGGTAGCCACGGGCAAGGCCTATCGGCATTTGAATCTGCTGCGCTGCGAGGAATGAAGGCGGTAAGGAACGGGGAACGGGGAACGGGGAACGCCGGAGGCAAAACCAATTTGTCATCCATTGCAATTACAGGTACGCATCCGCTTATGCTTCATTGTCTTTCAGCCATGCCGCAAGGCGATGGCCTTTGCCTGCCAGGCTCTTCTTGCTGGCAGGCAAAAAGAAATCCAATTCGTGGTTCATTAGTGCCAATTCGCCTGCCCCGTGAACCAACTCCCAGGGAGTTCCCGAAGGGGGTTCACCGGGGTGGACAACCATCTGCTTTCTTTTTTTCAAAGTATCAGTGGAAGACGACCGATCAGCGCCCATCAATTCGAATTCTTCAAGTACGCCTGTTCCTCCAGATACAAGAGAACCTGCTGGGCGGCTTCGGCCTGGGTCGTGCTGGAGGTGTCGATGGTCAGCTCCGGGTTGACCGGCGGGACATAGGGATCGTCCACCCCGGTCACCCCGACCATCAGCCCCTGTTTGGCCTTGGCATAGATGCCCTTGCGGTCCCGCTGCTCGCAGACCTCGAAGGGGGTGTTCATGTAGATTTCAATGTAGCCGCCGTACTGGCTGATCAGTTCCCGGTTGTGGCGCCGGGATTCTTCGTAGGGGGCGATGGGTGCGCAAATGGCGATGCCTCTGTTCTTGGTGATTTCACTGGCCACAAAGCCGATGCGGCGGACATTGACTTCCCGGTCTTCCCTGGAAAAGCTCAGTTCGCTGGAGAGGTTGCGGCGCACGATATCCCCGTCCAGCAGGGTGACCGGCCGGTCCCTGAGTTCCATGAATTTGACATACAAGACCCGGGCCAGGGTGGATTTTCCGGCTCCGGACAGACCGGTCAAAAACAGGGTGAAGCCCTGCTTGTGCCGCGGCGGATAGGTCTTTCTCAGCTCGGCCACCACGTTTGGAAAGGAGAACCATTCCGGTATGTCCAGGTCGAATTCCAGGCAGCGCCGGAGTTCGGAAGAGGAGATGTTCCGGGTCTCGGCTTCGGCTTCAATCTGATCCCGGGGCAGGTATTTCCCCTGCTTCTGGACATAGGCCATGGGGGTCAGGGGAACCATGGAGATCCCGATCTCCTCCCCAAAGCCCTCCACCAGCTCCTGGGCCCGGCCCGGCGGGTAGAAGAGCTTGTCCCCGCTTTCGTGCATAAAGGGATCGGCCTGGTCCGGGGCGACCATGAAATGCGTACACCCGTAGTTCTTCTTGACCAGGGCCTGCAACAGGGCTTCCTTGGGGCCGGCCTTGCGGGAGGCAAAGGGCAACAGCCCGAGCATGATCATGTTTTTGGGAAATTGTTCCACAAAGGCCTGGTAGCAGTAGACCGTGGTGAAATGGTCCAGATCCCCGGGAGCGGGAAGCCCGGCCACCGGCTGCAGAAAAATATGGGCTTTGGACTGGCGGGCGGCCTGGAAGATCATCTCCTTATGGGCGCAGTGCAGCAGTTTTTCGGTGTGAAACCCGATGACATTCCGCCAGCCGTTCTGGGTGAAGCGCCGGTGGGTCTCGGACGGGGGAAGCCTGAATTCGATAAAATCGTAATGCAGCGGCGGGTGCAGGCCCTCCAGGGACCCGCCGACATAGGTGGGGGCGAGCCGGTTGTAGAGACTGAACACCGAAGGATGCTTGAGTTCCTTGTCCGTCCCATAGATGGCCGCGGCCTCCCGGCGTTTGTCCGGCTGCCAGATATCCGTGACATGCAGCACGGCCAGGAGGAAGCCTTCGGAGTCGCACAAGGCAAGGTCCTGGCCCGGGGTCAGGGTTTGGGCCAGCTTTTCCGGGATATCCAGGCAGACCGGGATGGGCCAGACCGAACCGTCCGCCAGCCGCCCGGTCTCCAGCACGGAATCGTAGTCGGCCTGGGACATGAAGCCGGTCAAGGGATAAAAGGCCCGGTTGCAGAGCAGCTCCAGGTCGTACTGCTGCCGTTCGTTCAACTGGTAACTCGGCAGCTGAAAGGCCTTGTGCTTCAAGGCCTCCACCCGCCGGAAATGGACCATGAGGCTTTCGGAGTAGTCGTTCATAGGACACGTTTTTTTGAAGTTTGAGGTGTTGGGAATTCGATGTTCATTCTTTCAGGCAGAATGTGAACGTCCAACATCGAACGTCGAACATCGAATGTTGAATGAAGAAAAAACAAGAATGAATGCAATATCGATTGTTGTTGCGTTGTTGCTGAGTGCTTCAACTGCCGGTTTGACAATAAAATCTGTACTTGAGCCGAAAAAAAGGCTTGGCCGTTTTTTCGGCTAGGCGACCACAAACCAGGGATTGCGGAGGTCCTCCCGGTTGTAATTTAGGGGAAGGCCGCTGTCCCAGGCCGTGAGCCGCCTGCCTGCCCCTTCGGCAATGGCCTGTCCCGCGGCGGTGTCCCATTCCATGGTCGGGCCCAGCCGGGGATAGATGTCCGCGGCCCCTTCCGCGACCCGGCAGATCTTGAGCGAACTCCCGGCGGAAATGAAGTCCACCCGGGAGTGCTCCTTTTTCTTTTCCTCGGCAAAGGCCTGGACCTCAGGGGTGAGATGGGAGCGGGAGGCCATGATCACGTAGGCCTCGCGCTGCTGGGGGCAGGGCAGCGGCTCTGAACGCTCCGTGAGTTCTCTGAGGCTGGCCAAGGGCTCCTCCCAGCCGATGCGGCGGCTCCGGGACAAGACCTCAGGGCCGCCGTAATAGAGCCGCTTGAGATCAGGGGCGTAAATCACCCCGAAGCAGGGCCGCTGCCTGTGCACAAGGGCGATATTCACCGTAAATTCGCCGTTGTGTTTGATGAACTCCTTGGTTCCGTCCAAAGGATCAACGATCCAGAGCCAATCCCAGTGGTGCCGTTCGGCATAGGGGATCTCCCGCCCCTCTTCGCTGAGCACGGGCAGCCCTGTTTGCTCCAGGTGCTTCAGGATGGCGGCGTGGGCACGCTGGTCCGCTTCGGTCAAGGGTGAGGCGTCGGCTTTGTACTCGAGAGCAAAGTCGGTCCCGGAATAAACCGCCATGATCTCCGATCCTGCCCTGAGGGCGGCCTGAACAGCCAGGAGCTGGTGCTGTTGGTCCATGAATGTCTTACTCATCTGATTGCGCCGATTGGCCCGTTGATGGATTTTTTCAGCTGCCGGGAACCCGTCTTCGCTACGAAGCTTCCGTCTTCGCTAGGAAGCTTCCGTCTTCGCTAGGAAGCTTCCGTCTTCGCTACGAAGCTACGACGTGACAAGACGACGTGACAAGACGACATGACAAGACGGTGAAACGCAGGAGCCATTCCATGTCTGCATGGCGAAGAAAATCTCTTTATTCGCGCCCATCTTGCCACGGCGGCTTGTCACGGCATAGTCCGATAGGACGACGCCGGAAGCTTTAAGGCGTAGTCGGGTCGTGTGATTCGCGGGCCAAATCTTATCTTTCTCTTTTTCATGCGGTATCAGTGAGGTTGCGGGCGGAGCCCGCTTTACTGATACCGGATTCTGATCACGAAGCCCGTGCCCTTGTGCCGTTTCTGAAAGCGTTCCAGGGCTTTTTCCGCCAGGGTCCGGGTCTCGTAGGCTCCGATCAGGACCTTGTGCCAGATCTCGCCGTTGGCATGCCGATCTTTGAACATCCGGGGCTGGTAGCCTTCTGCTTTGAGCTCGGCAGCCAGATACCGGGCGTTGACGGGTTCCCGGCAGGCCCCGGCCTGGATGGCAAAGGCAAAGGCCTTATCCCGCGCTGGTTCTTCTTGCTGCTCCGGTTTTTGCCCTGCGGTTTCAGTCGCGGGTTCGGATGCCGGCGCTGCTTCAGCCGGTTCAGCCGGTTCAGGCTCTGCCAGGGAGGCGCTTGGCTCCGTGCCATTCGCCGGGACCGGGCCCTTGCTCGCCCGGCTATCCGTCGAAGGGATGCCCTGGTCGCCGGCCTGGGGCTTCTTCGCTTGCAAAGGGGGTTCTGGTTCGGGCCTGATCTGTTTTTGGATAGGGAACCGGAGCATGGGACCGGGGCTGGGCCGGCTTTGGGACGTTCCTGCAAAGGGCGCGAGGGTTCGCAGCTGCTGCCTGAAGTCCGGGGATACGGTCACAAGGACCAGAACGAGGCCTACGGCCGGAAGCACTAGCAGCAGGAGCAACCAGACGGCCTTTTGCACGGAAAAATGACGTGTTCGGAACATAGGCCCACATGGGGTTCGGGTTCAGAGCATCGCCCGGCGGCGCAGCCGATGCATAGGTGATCCTAAAACAAATGATCAACGGTGACAAGGAAAACTCCGCTGCAGTGGACAGCTGAATTAAAACCCATTAGGCTACCTGGGCAGACGATTGCATTGAACTCCAAAGCTGGCTCCGTCCGCACCCCAAAGGGCCAGGTTCACTTCGGCTTGAGAAATTCGAAATTCGAAATTTGAAATTTGATGAGGCTTCAGAGAACACTCTGCATTTTTGCATTTTTTTCTTGCCAATTTCCCGCTGGCCGCGGCGGCTTGTCACGTCGTAGCTGATAAGCGAAGGCGGAAGCTTCTGAGCGAAGCCGGGCAATTTCCAATTTCTATGACAAGGACTTTAACTGCATCGGAGCAACACATATACTTGTTTTCTAGGACAGCGATTAACCGATAAGCCACTAACCACAAGGAAGGAAACATGCACAGAGAGATTATTGAATTGACCAAGGAATTGATTCGCTTCAAGACCATGCACGCCTATCCGGAAGAAACCGCACGCTGCCTGGAGCACATTACCGGCTCTTTGCAGGCCTGGGGGGCCCCTGTAGAACGAATGGAGCACAACGGGATTGCCTCCCTCCTGGTCCTGCCCCAGGCAGGCTATGCCCCGGTCCTGCTCATGAGTCATCTGGACGTGGTGGATGGTCCTGATTCCATGTTCGAGCCGGTGGAAAAGGACGGCAATCTCTACGGCCGGGGCAGCATCGACGACAAATACGCCGTGGCCCTCTCCCTGATTCTGTTCAAGGAACACTTGCAGGAGCTTGAGCAGGTCGGAAAAACCTCCGCGGACCTGCCGTTCGGCCTGCTCATCACCGGAGATGAAGAGGTGGGGGGCTTCAATGGGGCGGGCCAGGCCGCGCAGCGTCTCAGGACCGACTTCTGTCTGGCCCTGGACGGAGGCGGACCGAAAAATATCGTGGTCAAGGAAAAGGGGATTCTCCGGCTGAAGCTCAGGGCAACGGGGCAGTCGGCCCACGGGGCCAGACCCTGGCTCGGGGAAAACGCCATTGAAAAGCTCATTCGGGATATCCATCTGCTGCAGCCGTTTTTCGCCTTTCCGGACGCGGATGCCAAGCATTGGCACCGGACCATGAATCTCGGCCGGATCAGTGGCGGCAAGGCCATCAATCAGGTGCCGGATCAGGCAGAAGCGGTTTTTGATATCCGCTACACCGAACACGACGACCTGGAAACCCTGCTGGCCAATCTCCAGGCCGCGGTCAGCGGCGAGCTGAGCGTGGAGACCCGGGAGCCGCTTTTTTTCAGCGGAGAATCACCCTATCTGGACCGCCTGCTGCAGATCGATCCCCAGGTCCAAAGCGGCTTTGAGCATGGGGCCAGCGATATCCGCTTTTTTTCGGAAAAGGGCATCCCCGGGGCGGTCTGGGGGGCCAGCGGGGAGATGTCCGCGCACAGCGAAGAAGAGCATCTCGTGCTGGAGAGCCTCAAACCGGTGACCGCGCACCTGGACACCTTTCTCAGGCAGTGCCGGCAGGAAGGCTGAAGACACGGACTTTGAAAGTACCTCTCTGCCCATCTTGAAATTTCATCCTTGCCAATAAGGTCGAAAATGAAATATATTGTCCTCATTGAGAGGGATGAATGAAAGAAGTATTTAAAAAAATCATCACTGATTTCCAGGAGCAGTCCATCCAGACAAGGATTCCGCGTGATATTGAGATTCCATTGCATTCAGGGAAGATTGTCTCTCTGATCGGTGTCCGGCGAAGCGGCAAGACCACAATCCTTTTTCACATCATAAACCGCCTCAGAACAGAAATCGATCCAGCCAATATTGTCTATATCAATTTTGAGGATGATCGCCTTTTTCCGCTTGGAGTCCACCAGCTCGATGATCTTGTGCAGGCCTATTTTGAATTGCACCCCACCAAACGAAAAGAGAGGATCTACCTCTTCTTTGATGAAATCCAGAACATTGACAACTGGGAAAAATTCATCCGCCGCATCTATGATACCCTGGATGCGGAAATATTCATCACCGGGTCCTCATCGAAACTGTTGGGTGCTGAAATCGCAAGCGCTCTTCGAGGCAGGACCCTCGCCTTTGAAATATTTCCGTTTTCATTTTCCGAATATCTTCGATTCCGGGAAATAGAGGCCAATCTGTATTCTTCAAGCTCGACAAGTTATATTGCCAATGCCTTTGGCGATTATATCCTGCAGGGGGGATTTGCTGAAACCATAGAAGCCCCTCCTGATATCCGGTCAAGAATTCTCAGGGATTATGCCGATCTGATTATCTATAAGGATATTATCGAGCGGCACGGAATCAAAAATCACGCCCTGATGAAACATCTTGTGAAATATTGTTTTTCCAATATGGCAACATCCGCCAGTATAACCAAACTCTACAACGACTTTAAATCCCAGGGCTTCAAATTGGGAAAAGATACGCTGTTTGACTACTTCTCCTATCTCAGTGAGGCCTTCGCTGTTTTCAGCGTGCCGGTGTTTCGGAATTCGGTGCGGGAAGAACAGCGCAATCCAAAAAAGATATACGCAGTGGACAACGGGTTCAAGTCCGTTTTTGATGTGTCCCTGTCATCCGACATGGGCAGACTCTATGAAAATGCTGCTTTTTTGCACCTGAGGCGCAAGTCCAAAGAGGTGTATTATTTTCTGCAGGACCGGGAAGTTGATTTTTACTGCCGGGCAGAGAATGAGAAAACAGTAGCCAACATCAGTTACGATATAACCCATCCTGAAACCAGGAAAAGAGAGCTTAACGGACTTGTGCAGGCCTTACACTATTTCGGATGTGAGCAGGGAGTCCTTTTGACCAGAGAACAGGAGGAGACAGTGACTCAGGACGGAAAAACCATAAACATCCTACCCCTGTGGAAATGGCTGCTGACTTCCTGACAGAGCCGCGATATCCGTTTTATCCCCAAGCCGCCGTGGTAAGAGGGGAAAATACGCAAAGCGGGGTGGTGCACCCCGCTTTGCTTCTGTCATGAAGCGCGGGAAGGGTCGTTTTCGCAGAACACCCTGATAAACACCGGGCCCAGGGCGATGACCAGCCCCATGGAGGCAAAGGCGGCCCCCCAGGACAGGGAATGTGTCCCCCCGCCGCTCAGGTCCAGGACCAGCCCCACCGCCAGTGGACTGACAAAGGCGGCCCCGAAACCGATCAGGGACTGAAAGGCCATGGTCAGGCCCCGCTGTTCGACCTGGGCGGATTGAATGGCCGCAGTGTGCAGGGTGGCGGAATCTCCCTGGACAAAGAGAAAATAAATGAGGCAGACTCCGGTCAGGAGCGGATAGGGAAGGGCGGGCAGAAAGCCCAGGCAGCAGGCGATGCAGGCCGATCCCCACATAATGCAACGCAGGACGCGGTGCCGGCCGAAGTGGACCGCCAGTTCGGCCCCGCCCACGCTGGCCCACATGGCGAACAGGGCCGTGACCGCCATCACGCTGGAGGGAGAAAGAAAGGGGGTGAAGCCCTGGGGCTGCAGGGTCAGGGCAAAGCTCAGATAGGCCACCATCCAGGACCGGGCCGCAAACAGCTCCCAGGTGTGGGTGGTGTAGGCCAGGATGTAGCCCATGGCCTGCCGGTTGCGCAGAACCGGGCGAAAGTCCAGGAAATGCCTCTCGGTGTGCTGGACCCCGGCCGGGGGTTTGGGTTTGAGGCTCCATGCCGCCAGGAGCAGGGCCAGGGTGCCGGTGCCGGCGGCACAGCCAAAGGCGATGCGCCAGCCGAAATGCTCCGTCAAAAAGCCGGCTGCAAAAAAGGACAGGGCCGTGCCCAGGCTGAAGGTCGCGGTGTAAAAGGCAATGGCCCGGGTCTGGGCCTTTTCATTGAGCCGGTCCACCAGGGCCTTGAGCCCGGGGATGAAGGTTCCGGCCAGTCCGAAACCGGCCAGGGCCCGGAAACAGAGGGCCGTCCAGAAACCGTCGGCCAGCAGGGCGAAGCCCAGGGCCGCGGCGATCCCCACCAGGGAGGCCCAGAGATAGATCCGCCTGGGGTCCAGGCGATCGGTCAGTCCCCCCAGGATGGGGACCGAGATGGTGTACCCGCCGAAATAGATCCCGCTGATCCAGCCGGCCTGGGTGTTGGATAGATCCCAGAGTTCGATGAAATGCGGCAGAAGCGCGGGAAAGGCAAAGATCCCGACCATGTTCAGGATCTCGGCCAGGCACATGAGGGTGATCAACTGAGCGGCTGATTGGGTAGCGGAATCGGAATTCATTGGGGCATCATGGTTTGCCGGCTTGGCCTCATCTTTCAGGTTTCTGCCCTTTACCTTTTGCTTCGGCAGAGAACGCTCCGCATGTGTTCACGGGCTTCAATCACGTGATCCTACTGGAAATACTGTAAACGGTCAAAGCGAAAGAGAAGGGAGAGAGCAATCCAACCGGGCGGGGGAAAGAGGTCAGGGGGCAGCGCGGCATACGGATTCAGGGTCCGGCTCATCTCCTGGCAAACGCCCCCGCATTCGGAACAAATTATAAGGCGAGTCCTTAGGCTTGACAAACCGTATCAAGGAAGTAGTACTTTACTACAAAAAACAGAGGAAATAACCATGAAAAAAGCATGGGGTGAATATTACGATCGGGAAGACATTTTAGATGAGATTGTGGAGGAACCCGCTACCCTGAGCTTGTAAGAAGACCTTTATCAGGACATCGTCTCAGGAAAGCGAAAAAGAAAACTGAAGAACATTTCGATCAAGATGGATCCTCTTCATGTTCAGGCTATCAAGAAACTCGCTATCATGAAGGCCATCCCCTATCAGACATTGGTCAGACACTGGCTTGCAGAGGATATCAAGAAGGAGTTAGATGAAGTGAGAAAATAGATGGTCCGGTGGGAAATGGGGATCGCCATTTCCCAATAACCATTTTTCTTCAGCAAACTGGATTATGGGCCAGAGGGCTGAGCTACCAGATGGTCTGTAAAGATCGTGATTTCATGATCAAGGGATCATTTGTGGTGTGATCAAGGGCGCCTTTCTTTTCTCCAGCCGGAGCACAAGCGCCATCGTATCGGTGACAAATCTATCCTTGATAAGCATCAGGGGCTCACCGGAATCTGAGAGCAGGGCACGTTGGTAGATGGGTTTCCCAGGAACCTGGGCGGAAGAGCATTCTCCTCCTCTACCCGACAAAGGGCTGGGAGTGGAGGGATCTTCCGGCAGGACAGTGGTGTCAAATTGTCCAATAGGCTTAGAGCCAAGAAAAAGGGCTGGAGTCCAACCAACTCCAGCCCTTTGAATTGCCTGGTCCGCCCTGGAGGATTCGAACCTCCGGCCTACGGATTCGAAGTCCGGCGCTCTATCCAGCTGAGCTAAGGGCGGGTTCTGGAGAATTTTGGATTTTGGATTTGTGATTGCGGATTTTCAAGAAAGATCCCTTTGCAATATGACAGAGATTCGAAATACTCGCTTTCGTTGAATCGCGGTCAGTCTGATACGTTTTTTGAAAGAAAAGCTTACCGTTCGATGCGGATTGCGTCAAGAATTTTCTGTTTGCTGCAGAGCCCTGATCCGCTGCAAAACCGGTGGATGGGAATAATTGAGCAGCACGTACAAGGGGTGCGGGGTCAGGTTGGAGAGGTTGTCTGCCGAGAGTTTTTTCAAGGCGGCAATCAAGGCCCCGGCCTGGCGGGTTGCCCTGGCGGCAAAGGCGTCGGCCTGGTATTCATACTTGCGGGACAGGGCCTTGAGGCCCAGAGACAGCAGCAGGGAGACAGGGGTGTACAAGAGGGCGAAAAAGACCAGGCCGGTATACACCCGGGGCTCAGGGAGCTCGAAAGCGGCAAACAGGGGCTCGAAGGTGATGAGCACAGCGATGAGGTAGAGCAGTATTCCGGTTTTGACACAGCTCAGGAGCAGCTGCTTCAGGATGTGCTTGTGCTGAAAATGACCGATCTCATGCGCCAGGACCGCCACGAGTTCATCCACGCTGTGCCGCTCGATGAGGGTGTCGAACAGGGCGATACGCTTGGTGCGCCCCAGTCCGGTGAAAAAGGCATTGGATTTGGTGGAGCGCTTGGAGCCGTCCATGACAAAAATGCCGCTGAGGTCAAAGCGGTTGTTTCTGGCCAGGGCTTCAATTTTGTCCCGAAGTTGTCCCGGCTCCAGCGGGGTGAAGGTGTTGAACAGCGGCAGGATCAGACTGGGTCCCACGGCGTGCAGGAGCAGCATGACCAGGGTGATCAGAAGCCAGGCCCAGAGCCAGCCCCATTCCGGAAAGCGGCCCAGGGCGAGCAGCACCCCGGCCAGGACCGGGCCGCCGATGAGCACAGCCAGCAGATAGCCCTTGAGCTTGTCCTTGACAAAGAGGCCGGGTGTGCTGCGATTGAAGCCGAAGGCCTGTTCCAGGACAAAGGTGTCATAGAGCTCAAAGGGCAGGGAGAGCAGATCCAGGGCCAGACCCAGAACGGCAAAAAAGATGAGGCCGGTCCAGACCGGATGAAGGGCAAGCGTTCGGACCAGCTGATCCAGCCAGGACAGACCGCCGCAGAGGAGAAAGAGCAGGAGGCAGAGGCAATTGACAGTGGATTGGATCAAACGTAGTCTGGTTTGCAGTCTGGCGTATTCTTGGGAGCGGGCGTACTGCTCTTGGTCGAAAATATCGCTGAATTCCCGGGGCAGAACCGGGTCCAGATGCCGGATGTTCAAATAGTCTGCCAGATTGTCAACAGCATAGGCCATGATGACGGCCGCAATGATTAGGAGCAGAAAAACATTCATGAGTCGTGTTTTTTAATCACTGACGGGATTGATAGAGTATGTGCGCTTCCCTTGCCGGGTGCACCCTGGTCTTTCAGGGTGCTTTAAATGATTTTTTAGCCCTTGACAAGTCTGATGGGCGGATCGACTACCCCCTGAGGCGAAAGGCCTCCATCAAGGACATCATCGAGTCCCTGGGTCCGCCGCATACGGAAGTGGCCAAGATCCGAAACAGGCAGGGGGAGGTGGATTTTGCCTATTGTCCGTCTCCGGGGGATGTCCTCTGGATTGAACCGCCTGTACCGCCGGTCAATCCCTTTGCGCCCACCCGCCTGTCCCCGGAGCCCTTGCAGGTCCTGCGCTTCGTTGGCGACGTCAATGTCGGCAAAACAGCGATACTGCTGCGCAGCCTGGGATTTGACACGGCCTATCACTGGACCTGGCGTGATCAGGAGATCGCGGAAAAGGCCTATGCGGAGGAACGAATCGTCCTGACCAAGGACATCGGTCTGCTCAAGCGAAACAAAGTGCGTTTCGGACGCTTTCTGCGCTCCACAACCCCGGAGGCGCAGCTCAGGGAGGTGCTGACCGTCTTCGGCCTGGGGCCGCCTTTTGCCCTGTTGAGCCGGTGCCTGCGCTGCAACGTCCGGCTCAATCCCGTGGACAAACAAGCCATCCTCCATCGCCTGGAGCCCAAGACCAGGCGGTATTTTCATTCATTTTCCATGTGCCCGGAATGCAAACGGATTTACTGGGCCGGTTCCCATCAGGCAAAAATCATCACGCGGCTGGAAGCGGCCGGGGTTTTTTCGAAGAGGCACCCCATGGCGGGCGGCAATCCGGGGAATTGACAAGCCGAACCGTCCAGGATACTGGAAAGGAGGTGTGAAAAGCAGCGGGAACACGCGTTCGCGCTGCTGCGGGTTCTGATGACGTTCACTGCAGGCAAGGGGGAGAGAAGAGCATGACCATCGACTTGAGCCACCAGATACACCGGCCGCCGGAGATCCCCTGGGAGATCCAGGGCTATGAAAAACCGCTTTTTTCCGTGCTGGACGAGACCGCGGCACGGTTTCCCAATGCGGTCTTCACCCTGTTCCAGGACGCCAAACGGACCTATGCCCAGGTCCAGGAGACAGCCGAACGGATAGCGGCCTTTCTCATGGCCCAGGGCATCCGCAAAGGGGACAGGGTGGCGGTGTTTCTGCCGAATTTGCCCCAGTATCCGCCGATTTTTTTCGGAATCCTCAAGGCGGGCGCGGTGTGCGTGACCTGCAATCCCATGTACACCGCGAGCGAGCTTGGCTATCAGCTCAGGGATTCCGGGGCCAAAGTGGTGTTCTGCATGGATCATCCCGGCTTTTACCCGGTGGCGGTGGAGGCTGTGCAGGACAGCGAGGTGCAAACCGTGGTGGTCTGCAACATCAAATCGTCCCTGCCCCGGCTCAAGGCCGCGCTCGGCGGTCTTCTGGGCAAGATCCCCCAGGCTGCTGAGCACGAACCAGGGCATGTCTTTTTGGACCAGGTCATCAAGACCGCTCCCCCAAAGCAGGCCCCTCCGGCGATTGATCCCCGGCAGGACCCGGCCCTGATCATCTATACCGGGGGCACCACCGGTCTTCCCAAAGGCGCGGTGTTGACCCACAGCAATCTGGTCTTTCACGTCCAGGCCTTGAACGAATGGGTGCGTCTGCCCCATGAGGCCGGGGCAAGCCCGGAAACAATGCGGCCGGGCGGGTATCACTGCTATCTGGGCATCCTGCCCTGGTACCATATCTTTGGTCTGAGCGTGTGCATGCTGTCCGCCTGTTCCTCGGGCAGCCGGCTGGTCTGCATCCCGGATCCCAGAGCGGGCACGCCTCCGTTCACGGACGTGCTCAAAGCGGTGGTCCGCACCAAGCCGACCCTGCTGGTGGCCGTCCCCACCATCTTTTCCGCCTTTCTCAATCACCCCCGGCTCAAGCAGTACGATCTGAGCTCCATCATGTGCTGCGCCTCCGGAGGGGCCCCCCTGCCCCATGAACTCTGCAGACAATTCGAAGCCAAGACCGGATCGATTATTTTTGAGGGCTACGGCCTGAGCGAGACCGCGCCGGTGATCAGCTCGAACCCGACCTGCAAGGAGAGGCGCCGTCTCGGTTCAGTGGGCTACTCCCTGCCCAACACCCGGATCATCATTGTGGACCTTGAGACCGGGTTGCGGGAGCTGCCCCACGGGGAAGACGGGGAGATCGCGGTGCACGGGCCCCAGGTCATGAGAGGCTATTGGCAGAACCCGGAAGCCGATGCCGCAAGTTTCCGGGAGATCGATGGGAAACGCTTTTTCCTGACCGGGGACATCGGGCACGTGGATGCCGAAGGCTATCTGGTGATCACCGATCGGAAAAAAGACGTCATCCTGGTGGGAGGCTTCAACTGCTATCCCCGGGAAGTGGAGGAAGTCCTGTTTCAGCATCCCCAGGTGGCCCAGGCGGCCGTGGTGGGCATTCCAGACGACACAAGCGGCGAAGCGGTCAAGGCCTTTGTCCAGCTCCGGGCCGGAGAATCCTGCGGGGAGCAGGAACTGCTCGACTTCTGCCGGCAGCGGCTGGCCGGCTACAAACGCCCCCGGAGCATCGAATTCCGGGAGGAACTGCCGACCTCGGTGGTGGGCAAGGTCCTACGGCGGGTCTTGCGGGATGCGGAGTGAGCCCTTGCCAAACAGGGGTTGCGGTTTCAGGTGTCCGGCTTGTATAGAATTGAAGATTGAAGATTGAAGATATCATATTGCTGAATATAAGAAAATCAATAAGTTACAACTGCCACATCCAAAATCTTTTTCTGAAAATCTCGTAGAAGCGAGCCTACGCCTCGGAGAGTTCACGGTTTGCCGATGAAGACATGTGCAAGCAGCATTCCCGGGCCTTGGAAAAGCTCTGCTGTTCAGGGCCTGTTCACACAAGCGCTCCAGGGTCTGGCCTGGACCGGTCTGCTCTGGATCCTGCTCTGGGGAGGGGTACCGCTGCTGGCGGCGCCCCAGGTCTATCAACTCAATTTTCAGAAACAGATGTCCCTGGAACAGGCGCAGGATGGTTTCACCTACACCATCCAGAAGGGAGACTATGTCTATGCCATCCTGCGCCGGCTGGAGGTCCCCGAGCAACGGCTGGAAGAAACAGTTGACCAGGTCAAGCGGCTCAATCCCCATCTGCAGGATCTGGACCGGGTCAGGCCTGGCGATTCCCTGCACCTGCCTGAATCGCTCAAAAGCCGGGAAGCCGTCCCAATGAGCCCCGCCGCCGGGGCTTCGGATGGTTCAACGTCCAGGTCCACGGCCTATACCGTCCAGCCGGGAGATACGGTCTTTGCCATCCTCCAGGAGCAGACCGGTCTGCCGGATGCCCAAATCCGCAGTCAGGCCCTCAAGGCCTTTCAACGTCTCAATCCCGGGCTGAGGAATCTTGATCGCATCAAACCCGGCCGGCAGCTCCGGCTCCCGCTAACCGGAGAGGGGAAGGCCTCCGGAACCGGGAGCCGGCCCCTGCCCCCCGCCCCTGCGTCGCCAAAACAGGCCATAAAGGCGACTGCAAAGCCGGGGTCCAGTTCCCAATCGCCGCCGGCTGTTGACGCTTTGCCGGAAAAAGCCGTTGTCCGGTCCCTGCTACAAGCCTTTGGGTTTGGCCTGGCCCAGGGCAGCGACCTGCTGCTTCCTTCGGGTGAAGACGAATGGGTGCGCATCAATCTGGAGCGGATGGAACTGGTCAGGACCTCCTGGGGAGAGTCGGTGCTCCTGGTGCCGGGTGCTTTGGACAATGAAAACGATCACGAGGCCTTTGCCGCAGCCGGATTGAAGACCTGCCTGGTGCCCCGGTCCTGGGACAGGATGGAGGTCTTTCAAGCCCTGGAGGTCGTGCTGCGGCCCAGGTTCATTGCCTGGACGGCCAGGCAGCCGCTGATTCGGCCTTTTCAGGAGGGCATCCTCGAACTCCAATCCGATCACCTGGTGGCGATTGAGCGCCAGGGCGCCCTGCAGTTTTATCTTGTGCAGCCGCATCCCGGCAGAGAACACCGGCCTTCAGGTCTGCTCACCGGGTTCCTGGCCGCCAGGGGCGTCAAATTTCTGGTCCCGGCAAACGCCTCCAACAGCGGGCTGACCTGGACGATGCCCGGATTTCCCGAGCGGGAGAGTCTGCTGGTTCCCAGGCTCCCGAGGTCCGGGTTTGGACCGGCCCTCAGGGCCTCGGTTCCTGCTGCCGATCTCGGCCGCATGGAACAGGACCTCGACTTTGCCGCTATTTACTCCGATCTCAAGGCCCGGGGCAAAGCCCGCAGACAACGGCTGGCCGTCACGGTGTATGCATCGGAGGCCGGAGAAATCAGACTGCGGCTTCCGGTGATCCGCCTGCAACTGCCGCCGGAAGAGATTGTTCTGCTGGAAGAAGAGCAGGGCGATCCCTATCTGGTGGCCCTGCTCAATTTGAAGGGCTATGCCGCGTATCTGCTCACCGGTTGAACAGGCGTCCGGGCAGATCCAGGATATTGCCCACGGGCAGCAGGTCCTTTCCGGATTCAGGCCCGCGGCCGGTTTCCTGACTGTCCGGGCAGACAATCGGGGCATACTTGAGGGCTCGGGCCTGCTTGAGCCGCTGCGCATGTCCCACCACCGGACGGACCTGTCCGCTCAGGTCCACTTCTCCCCAGAAAATGGCCTTCTCCGGAAGGCAGCGGTCGTAATACGAGGACAGGACCGCGGCGATCAAGCCCAGATCGAGGCCCGGCTCGCTGATCTTGAGGCCCCCGCCGGTTTTGGCATAGATGTCCATCTGGCCCAGGTTGAGCCGGAGTTTTTTATCGGCAATGGCCAGAAGCAGGTTCAGGCGGTTGGACTCCAGTCCCAGGGCGGTCCGCCTGGGTATGGCCAGAAAGCTTTTGCTGGCCAGGGACTGCAGCTCGATGACAAAGGAACGCTGTCCGTCCCGGGCCATGATCAGCGCCGTTCCGGAGAGGGAAGGGTCCCTGGCCTGGAGAAAAAAGGTTGACGGGTCGTGCACGATCTGCAGTCCGCTGTCCATCATTTTCAGCACCAGGACATTGCTGGTGGGGCCGAACCGGTTTTTGACCACCCGGATGATCCGAAACAGATGCCGGCTGTCCCCCTCCAGATACAAGACCGTGTCCACCATGTGCTCCATGACCTTGGGACCGGCAATCTGCCCTTCCTTGGTGACATGGCCCACCAGGAAGATGATGCTTCCGGTTTTTTTGCCCGCTTCCACCAGGGCGGAAACCGCGGCTCTGACCTGGGCCATGCTGCCGGGGATGCCCTCGGCCAGTGTGGAGGATACGGTCTGGACCGAGTCCAGGACCAGAGCGGTGGGGGGCTCCGCCTCCAGCAGGCTGAGCACCTCTTCCAGGGAAGTGGTGTTCAAAACAGGCAGGCCGCGGCCGAGAAGCCCCAGGCGCTCGCTCCTTTGTTTGAGCTGGCCCAAAGACTCTTCGCAGGAGACGTAGAGGGCCTTGTGCGGGTTGTGGTTGAAGGACGCCGCGAGCTGGAGGAGAAAGGTGGATTTGCCCATGCCCGGCTCCCCGCTAAGCAAAACCACCGAACCCGGCGGAAGCCCCTGCCCCAGCAGTTCGTCCACAGCCGGGGACCCGGTGCTCAGACAGCGGGTTGCTTCCTGGGTCAGATCTTCCAGGAGCGATGGCCGGACGGCTGTGCTCACCTGGCTGGTGGGGCCTCTGGCCTGCGGCTTGCTGCGTTCCTGGACCGTCCCCCACGCACTGCAGTGCAGGCACTGCCCCTGCCACTGTTTCAACTGCGCGCCGCAGGCGGTGCACTGGTAGATGGTCTTGGACATGCCGTCAATCCTGACTGACGGGGGAGGCCTCGATGACCTTCAAGCTGAATTCGGCCATGGATTCCGGAGGGTTAAAAAAGACGGTCATAAACGGCACTTCCTGTTCAGGCCCCAGATTGCTGTTGTTGGTCAAAATCCCCACTTTGGACTCCAGGACCGATTCCATCTCCGCTTGATCGAGCACCTGCAGCTGGAACAGGGAGAGGGTGTTGCCGCAGTAAAAGGATTTGCGTTGCAGGGCGTTGCCGTTTTCAGCAAAGATTGCGGACTGGATCTTGATCATTTCCACCGGGACCGGAGATTCATTGACCGCCTTGCCTTCGATGACCAGCAGTCTTCCGATTTTTTCATTGTCCACGAGGTATTGTCGGACGTCGGTAAAGGTGATTTGACTGAGGTCATTGAGGGGAGCGCCTGTTTTCCGGGAGAGGCTGCTGGGTTGTGAGCCCTCCCCGAAAAAGGGGAGCCGGCTTTTGAGCTGGGGAAAAGACCAATATCCGGCCGCGAGCAGCACAATGAGCAGCAGGAGCAGCAGAAGTCGTCTTGGCCGGCGGGTGGGTTGTCGGAGCGGAGCACGGCTACGTTCTTCGGCTTCGGTGGACAGCGAGGCTTCGGCCCCGGATGGATGGGTATCCGCAGCCGGGGGCGGCGCATCAAAGACGTGGCCGCATCTGGAACAGCGCACTGTGCCCCCATGCTCCTTGAGCAGATGATCGTCCAGTCTGTAGCGTGTGTTGCATTGGGGGCAGGTGATGATCATGGTCATGACTCCTTCAACAGGATGCGGCTCCAAAGTGTTGCGTGGTCACGAGCAGGCCAGCTCGCAAATGCTGGGGAGGTTCCGGTATTGTTCAGCATAATCAAGGCCGTACCCGACGATGAATCCTCTAGTCAGTTTGAAGCCATAGTAGTCGATGTGCACCGGCACTTCACGCCTGGAGGTTTTGTGCACCAGTGCACAGATCTTGACACTCCTTGGATTTCTGGTCTTCAGGACCCTGGCCAGATAGTCCACGGTATTGCCGGTATCAACGATATCTTCGACGATCAACACATGCTTGTCGGCGATGGACACTTCAATATCTTTGGTAAAAACGACTTTTTCACCCCGGGAGGTCTCTTTTCCATAGCTGGCCAGACGGACAAAGTCCAGTTCCGGACCAAAGCGCAGCTCCCGGATGAGGTCGGCAAAAAACACAAAGGCCCCTTTGAGGACGCAGATAGCCACCACAGGCTCGGTTTTGCCGCCGTAGTCTTCGGAGATGGCGGCGGCCAGTTCTTCCACCCGGCGTTGGATTGCCTCCCTGGAAAAAATCGTTTTGAGTTGATCCATGATCGTGCTGCTAGCCTCTCTTTCAGAGCTCTTCACCAAGCGCTAAAATTTGAGTATCTTTTTAAACATTTTGTGATGTTACGTGCCTTTTTTTGAGGTTTCAGCCTCCGGCCCGTAGGGGCCTACGCCTCGGAGAGTGTCAGGATTTAAAGCCTTGATATAGCTTTATCTTTCTTTTCCTCGTATGAAACTTCAGCTGAACCACGAACCGGTCATCTATCATGAAACTGTAAGACGAATGGAGTCACAGTTCCAAGCATTTGATCATTAGTTAAGGGAAGTTGGGGCAGTCTATCATAGCTCATGCAGCATGGCCACTTCGTCACAGCAATCCGGGTATTTGGGACAATGGAGGCATTCGGCCCAGACTTTTTGGGGGAGCTGCTCCTTGTCCACCTCCTGAAACCCGTTTTCAGTAAAAAAAGGGACTTGATAGGTGAGAGTAAACACTCTATAGATTCCCAATGTCAAGGCTTCGCTGAGGGAGGCCTCCACCAGGCGCCGGCCCCAGCCCTGTCTTCGCACCGACTCGCCCACCACCAGCGACCTGATTTCCGCCAGATTTTTCCAGGTGATCCCCAAGGCGCAGCAGCCGATAACCCGATTTTCTCCGGCATTCTCCAAAACCAGAAAATCCCGGAGGTGGCTGTACAGATCGTTGTAGGAACGGGGAAGCAGGAGGCCTTTTTGGGAATTGGACATCAACAAGCCATGGATGGCTGAAACATCCTGGATACTTGCCTTTCTCAGACGAATGGCCCCCACTGCAGCCTCCTGTCGGGCGTAAATTTGGATTTTATAGTTAAAAAGATTGAAAAAGACAAACAAAATCTTTAAACTTGAGCTAACGACGGGTTTGCATCCCGTACCACCAGCTCATCCGTGACCAGGTTACCAATTATGACGCAGAATTCAAAGCAAAAACAGCAAGCACTATTTTCTGACAGCGATGCGGACACGACCGAGGTCCCGACCCCGGAGATGGACAGCGAGGACAGCCCGGACAACGCGGACGAGGCGGACGAGGCGACCAAGGACGCCCCCGAGACGTTTTTGCCCAGTGTGAGCCCCAGGCGGGAGTTGAGCCTGCAGGATTCCTTGCAGCTCTATTTTCGGGAGATCAACAAGTTTCCCCCCCTGGAGTCCGAAGAAGAGTTTGCCCTGGCCAGAAAGGTTCAAGAAGACGGGGATCAGACTGCGGCTTTTCGGCTCATATCCTCGCATTTGCGGCTCGTGGTGAAAATTGCCATGGAGTTTCAGAGACGCTGGATGAAGAATGTCCTGGAACTCATTCAAGAGGGCAATATCGGACTGATGAAAGCCGTGCAGAAGTTTGATCCGGACCGGGGGATCAAATTTTCCTATTACGCCGCTTTCTGGATCAAGGCCTACATCTTGAAGTTTATCATGGATAACTGGCGGATGGTCAAAATCGGCACCACCCAGTCCCAGCGAAAGCTGTTCTATAATTTGGGGAAGGAAAAACGGCGCTTGGAAAATCTGGGATTTGATCCGGATATAGAAACCCTGTCCCAGAATCTCGAGGTCAGTCAGGAAGAGGTCTTGGAGATGTCCATGCGCATGGGACAGGCGGATCTTTCCCTGGACGCTCCCTTTGGAGAGGATTCTTCAGCCACCCGCATGGATATGTTGCCGGCTCTGGAGGCCAGTGCTGAAGACCGTCTGGCCAAAGAAGAAATGGGGGAAATCCTGCACGCTCAGTTGAAGACCATACTGCCGGAACTCAACGACAAGGAAAAGGATATTCTGCTGTCCAGGCTCTTGACCTCTTCTCCGGTGACCTTGCGGGAAATCGGGGCGAAGTACGGGATCACCAGGGAGCGGGTCCGGCAGATTGAAAACAGACTGCTCGGCAAGCTCAAAGGCAAACTGTCTTCAGCCATTCCCGACTTTTCCGCTGATTGGATCAGTGATGAGTAAAAAAATTCTCCAGCAGCTGCGCCAGGAGGCCTGGGAACTCAGCCGGCGCAGGCGCCCTGTGTTTTATGATCACTATCAGGATGAACTGCGCTATTCCAAAGAAGTCTTCTTCAGTCATTCTCTTATCCTGCGCTGTCGGGAAGACGTGCTCCCTTTTCTGAACGACGACTTCGGCCACGGAGTGGAGCACAGCAAAAAAGTGGCCATCGAGTCCGGGGCGATTGTTCTGGCGGAGACTACCGGCTGGGAAACGGATCTGGGTCGCCATGTGGCTGTCTTGGCGCAACTCTCCGGGTTGATGCACGATATTTGCCGCCTCCAGGGGGAGCATGCCAAGCAGGGGTCCGAACTCAGCTTCAGAATTCTCCGCGATTACCCGGTCACCAGCCAGGATAAAGACATGATCGCTTTTGCCATCGCCAATCACGAGGCCTTCAAGGCCAACCGCCCGGCGCCGGACTTCCAGACAGACCTGTTAAACGGCGCGCTCTATGATGCCGATAAGTTTCGCTGGGGGCCGGACAATTTTGTGACTACGCTTTGGGAGATCTGTGATTACCTGGAATGGCCCCTGGACAAGATCCACGAACGGTTTCCCCAGGGACTGGATGTCGTCCGTTCCATCTCCGACACCTTCAGGACCCGGACCGGTCAGATCTACGGCCCGGAGTTCATTGACATCGGCCTGGAACTCGGCGGCTATTTGTACAGAAGAATGGAGCAGGTGATTCAATGAGAACAGAAAGCGGAAAACGCCCCGGCCGTCGAACGCGGTCCGGACTGCACCGGAGCATGGGCCGGCGTGCGGCCGAAGCGGGGCTGATCTGCTTGTTTATGTTTGTCTCGGCCTGCGGGGTTCACTCCCCGCCCACGGTTCCCATGGAAGAAGTCCCTGCCCTGTCGGATCAGGCGGAGGCGGCCTATTATTATCTGACTTATCGGGACCGGTTGCACAAAGGCGAGTCGGCTGCCGCGCTTGAGGCCCTGGAGGAGGCCCTGAAGCGCGATGCCTCCCCGGAGCTGTATCTGGAGCTGGCCTCCCAGTACTGGCGCCGCGATGCCTTTCCCAAGGTGGAGGCCCTGCTGCAATCCGCACTGGAGAAATTCCCGGGGCATCGCACCTTGAATCTGACCCTGAGTCGATTTTATGTCGATCAGGAGCAGACGCACAAAGCCTTGGCGGTCCTTGATGCCTACGTCGCCAACCATCCCCAGGATATGGTCGGCCTCAGACATCTGGCCCGGGTCTATCTCAAAATGCGTGATTATGAACAATCCCGGGCTGTCCTGAAATCCATTCCCGGCGATGAATGGACCGCGGACGAGCACTACCTCATGGCCCAGATCGCTTCAGCCCAGGACAAGAGGCAGGCGACCATCACGCACCTCCAGGCCGCGACCCGCATGAATCCGACTTTTGTCAAGGCCTGGGCCGAGCTTGGGTATCAGCACGAGATGGCCAAGGACTACGCGGCTGCTGAAGCGGCCTACACCGAACTGCTGGAGCTGGACACCTCCAATCAGGAAATTTACATCCGGCTCATGGAGCTGAACCTCAAGCTGAACAATCCGGAAAAGGCCTTGGCCCTGGTCCAGCGGGCTCCCCGGGAAGAACGATTTTTACTGCGGGCTGTGGCCCTGTTCCTGCAAAACGATTTGTATACCTTTGCTGATCGCCTGTTTGCTCAATTCGGAGGCCGGATTGCGGATCATCCGGAGGGGAAACTGTATCAGGCCTTGATCCTGTACAAGGCGGAGCATGATATCGACGGGGCCCTGCAGATTCTCAGCAGCATCCCTTCCAACCAGGACCTCTACGACCAGGTCCTGACCCTGAAGACCCGACTGCTCTGGCAGCAGGGCAAATCGAACCAGGCCTTGGAACAGGTCCGGTCCGCCCAGGGACACTTCCCGGAACAGGAGCGGTTCTGGCTTCTGGAAAGCGACATTCTGCGGGATCAGGGCCGCACAAAACAGGCTCTGGGCGTTCTCAGGCAGGCCCGGACGCGTTTTCCGGAAGCGGTCCCTGTTCTTTTTCAGGCCGGGGTCCTGGAGCATGAACTCGGCCGCAGGCAGGAGGCCATTGCCCTGATGGAGCGCATCCTCAATCTTGATTCGGAGCATGCCGGGGCCATGAACTTTATCGGCTATTCCCTGGTGGAAGCGCAGGACGATCTGCAGCGGGCCTACAGGCTCATCTCCAAGGCCCTGGATCTTGATCCGAACAATGGGTATTACCTGGATTCCCTGGCCTGGTATTACTACCAGACCGGGGACCTGGACAAGGCCTGGTCCACCATTGAGGCGGCCGTGGCCGAGGCAGACGACGATCCGGTCATCTGGGAGCACTATGCTGAAATCGCCCTGAGTCTGAAGAAGATGAAAAAAGCGGCGGAAGGCTATCGCAAGGCCCTCAAGCGGGGAAGCGACAATCGGAAGGAACTCGAGCGGAAACTGCTTGAACTGTGAGGACAGAAGACAGAGGACAGAAGACAGAGGACAGCGGTCAGGGGGAAAATGCTGGGATGCTGGAATTGAAAGCAGAGGGCAGAGAGAGGAAGGCAGCGATCAGACCCGGCTTCGCAAAGAAGCTTCCGTCTTCGTCCTATTGGACTATGCCGTGACAAGCCGCCGCGGCAAGCGTCAGGGGGCAGAGGGCAGGGGTCAGCCCTGCCGCTGGCTGGGCGGACACATAATTGTTTGATATTGAATACAATATACGTCTAAGCTGTTTTGCTGTTCATTTTGAAATCCGCCTCTGACAAGAGTCTTTTCTGAAAGATTGCTTCGCTTCGCTCGCAATGACGAGTTTCGATCAACGCTTGGAACTATGACTTCATTCGTCCTGACAAGGACTCCTGGCTAACGCACTCCATAGACGTTCAAAACTCGAAACGTATTTCGATAGGTTGTCCAATTTTGAAGTCAAGCAAACTCTCTATGTTTCTTTTACCGTGTTGAAGAAAACGGGGAAAACGCCTTTGGGCCGGACATCAAGAGGCATCCTGTGCTGCAGTCTGCTTTTTTGCTGTGCCTGTTTGACCGGCTGCCTCTACCAGACCGGGATGGAGGCACCCAAGCCCGGACTCCCGGCTGAAGCTGTCTGGAAGCGCTTCCAGACTGTCCAGCCCGATGATGCCCTTCGGCGCAGGGGATGCCGGCTCAAGGCCAGTCTGCATTTTTTTTCTCCGCAGCAAAATCAACGCCTCGGGCTCGAACTGTGGGGAAACTATGCCCTGCCCCTGCGCGTGGACCTTAAGGCCGGTTTCGGGAAGACTTTTGCCCTGTGGCGGGTGGACAGGGACCTCTGGCTCAGCTATCTGCCCGGGCAGCAAAAAGCCTATACCCATCCGGATTCCAGAATCGGGATCAGGCGGATGGGAGTGGATTCGCCCTTTGACATCCAGGAATTGCTCTATCTGTTGACCGGTCACTGGGAAAAGCTGCTGGCTTCGACCTACCGCACCGGCCGATATGTGGACAACCAGGGCTACCGGTATACGTTTGCCCCGGGACAGCGGATTAGGGAAATCCTTCTGGATCGAAGCGGTCTGCCCCTGGCCATGCGCGGCGGGAACCGTCAGGAGTGGAGCCTTCAATTGTCCAAATACGTGCAGAAACAGGGGCGAATGATTCCGCACCGGGTGCATCTGAAGAATTCCCGCCAGGAAGAAGTGCTCATCCTGATCACGGACATTGAACCCGTGCAAAAACCCTGGCCCGGATCACGCTTGGAGTTGAACCTGCCTGAAGACACGACCGTTGTTCCGCTCGTTGCCTCGTGATTGGTCCGAAAGCCGGGAGCCGAACGGACCTTTGGCAGTGTGGACGGACTCAGAAAAGGAGACATGGTATGGCAATGGAACTGGAACAGGAGACGCCGCAGTCCGGCGGCCCTTTGAATCTTCGACGGACCCTGCTCCTGGGGATCAAGACCCTGGGATCTGAAGTGTATTGGAACCTTTTGCGCCTCTTGCGGGAATTTGAAATCAAACAGCTGGACAAACGTCTGCTCAAGGAGTATGAGACCCTGGGCAGGCTCCATGCGGGCCGGGCTGAGAAGGCTGCAGAAGACTGGGAATCGGAAGAGACCCTGTGCCGCAAGCAAATCGACTTTCTGGAAAAGGAAATTGCCTTTTTGCGGGACGAGTTGGAGACATTGCGGACGACTCTGATTCAGGAGCGTCTGGAACGCTGGAATCTCAGGACATGAGCTGTCCGGAGCCGTCATATTGAATTTTAGATTTTGGATTTTGGCCTCCGGCCCGTAGGGGCCTACGCCCCGGAGGGATTTTCGATTGTTAAGCATAAGAGCTGGTTATCTGGCATAAATCCAAAAATTTTTTTGTTTTCTATGACAGAGATGAACCGATAAGTCACTATAGGAGAGCCGTTCATGAACGAACAGATTATACTCGGATCAGACCATGCCGGGTTTCCCTTGAAAACAGTCTGCCTGGAGCACCTCCAACAGGCCGGTTACCTCTGTGAGGACTTGGGCACGGATTCCGGGTCTGTCAGCTGCGATTACCCGAAATTTGCCGCCGCAGTCTGTGAACGGGTCAGAGAAACCGGCGCACGGGGAGTCTTGGTCTGCGGGTCCGGAATAGGGATGTCCATGGCTGCCAACCGGTTTTCCGGAATACGCGCGGCCCTCTGCTGGAATGAGTTTACGGCCAGGGTTTCCAGAGCCCACAACAAGGCCAACGTGCTCTGCCTGGGGGCCAGGGTCATCGGTCCGGGACTGGCCTTGAGCGTCCTGGATGTCTTTCTGCAGACCGGATTTGAAGGGGGGCGCCACCAACAACGGATACAGCTTTTTGATGAAGGAATAGCCTAATGGAAATACCGCAACGCAATCTGGCCCTGGATCTGGTGCGCATCACAGAATCCGCGGCCCTGGCTTCGGCCAGGTGGCTCGGCAGAGGGGATAAAATCAGCGGGGACCGCGCCGCAGTGGACGCCATGCGTCTTTCGTTCAACGCCATTGATATCAACGGGACCATTGTCATAGGCGAAGGGGAAAAAGACGATGCCCCGATGCTCTATAACGGCGAAAAAGTCGGCTGGGTGGGAGACGGCCCCAGCGTGGACGTGGCCGTGGACCCCGTGGAAGGCACCAACCTGCTGGCCTTTGGCCGGCCCAATGCGATTTCCGTGGTGGGCATCGCCCCCGGGGGAACGATGTACAATCCCGGACCGAGCTATTACATGGAAAAGCTCGTGGTCTCGTCTGCGGCCAAAGATGTGATCGATTTGGACGCCCCGGTCAAGGACAACCTGCAGAAGATCGCCAAAGCCCTGGAGAAGGACACCGACGACCTTATGGTCTTTGTCCTGGATAAACCGCGGCATGCGGATTTGATCGAAAAGATCCGGGAAGCCGGGGCCCGCATCCAGCTGCACTCCGACGGGGATGTGGCCGGTGCGCTCATGGCGGTGGACCAGCGATCCGAGGTGGATGTGCTCATGGGCACCGGCGGGACCCCGGAAGGGGTTCTTTCGGCCTGCGCCATCAAGGGCCTGGGCGGGGAGATGCTCTGCCGGCTCAATCCCCAGAAGGCCAATGAGAAACAGGCCCTGGCAGACAATGGAGTCGATCTCAGGGAAATTTTTACCGCGGATACCTTGATCAAGGCTGAAGACGTCTTTTTTTCGGCAACCGGGATTTCCGGGGGGACCTTTCTACCCGGGGTGCGCTATACCGGGTATGGGGCCACCACGAGTTCCATGGTGGTCCGGGGCAGGACCGGGACCATCAGGCGCCTGGAGAGTTCCCACAGCTGGGATAAACTGATGCGCTTCAGCGCGGTGAATTACGACTGATATCCGGATTGAGCCAATGGCTCAATCCGGATATAGGGTGTCATTGCGATCGTTGTCTGCGGGAGCAGAGCGTTAAAACGGGGTCAAGCTTTCATAGCCCTCCTCGGTGACCACCACGGTCTGCTCGAACTGGGCGGAGAGTGACCCGTCCCTGGTGACCGCGGTCCATTTGTCCTCCAGGATTTTCAACTCCCGCCCCCCTATATTGATCATGGGCTCCACGGTAAAGACCATACCGGGGACGAGTTCCAGGCCCTGCCCTTTTTTGCCGAAATGAGGCACCTGGGGCGGTTCGTGGAAATCAAAGCCCACCCCGTGCCCCACCATTTCCCGGACCACGGAACAGCCCCGGCCTTCGGCATGCTCTTGTATGGCCCAGCCGATGTCCCCCAGGGTTTTGCCCCGGGCGATCTGCCCCAGCCCTCTTCTAAGGCATTCCAGGGCCACATCCACGATCTTTTGGGCCTCTTCAGACACCCGGCCCACCAGAAACGTCTGGTTGGCGTCCGCGTAATACCCGTTCAGTATGGAGGTGACGTCCACATTCACGATATCGCCTTCTGCAATGATCCTGGGCCCCGGGATACCGTGACAGATCTCCTCGTTGATGGACACGCACACGCTTTTGGGGAAGCCGTTGTAGTTCAAGGGGGCGGGCACGGCATGGTGCTCGAGGGTGAAGTCGTGAATCAGCCTGTTGATGGATTCGGTGCTGATGCCCGCCCGGATATGGCCGCGCACCAGTTCCAGGGATTTCATGACCAGATCGCCGGCGGCCCGAATGCCCTGGATGTCCTGGTCGTCTTTCAGGCGTATTCCGTGTTTCGTGTAGTAGAGGTCCTTGAGTTTTGTTTTTGATTTCGATGGCTTGCGCATGCAGCATTTTTTATATTTCAATCCACTGCCGCAGGGGCAGGGATCGTTGCGTCCTATTTTCATGGGCATTCTCCACTATTCTGGCCTGAAGCATTGAAAACTGATGGGTTCCAGACGACACCAGCACCGTCTCATGTTCACTCCGTCAACGACCTTACGAAACAGAGCACTGAGCTCCGGTCTCAGAGCCGCTGCAGGAGATAGAGATAGGTCGGACGTCGGCTCCTGCGCTTGAGCCTTGCAAAAAGGCGCCTGCTTTCCTGCCTGTGCAGCCGGGACAAGGGAGAGAGGTAGACGGTGCCTTTGGGATAGTAGTGCTTCAGACTGCTTCGGGTCAAGTCCTCGAAAGCGCTCCAGTGCGTATCCGGCAGATCAGGGCTCAGAACAAAATTTGTGGTGACTTCAATCTGCTCCCAGCGTTGATTCACTTCCTGGGCCCGGTGAAAGGCCTCCTGATTTTTTTCGGCGCTCACCGGCTTGTGCAATTGATCCAGGGTGGACTGATCCGCGGATTCCAGGCCGATATTGATGAAGGTCCGGTAGGGCCATCGCGCACAGCGCTGGAAAAAGGAATCGCGCTTGTTGAGAAAGGCATCCACGCCTGCGAAGCAATGCAGGGTCGGGTCCTGGATGACGGAGCGGGCGAAGCCCAAGGCGGTATAGGCTTTTAGGGCCGCGTATTCAAGGAGATCCGGATCGCAGTGCAGGGCATCGTGCTGCCCCAGGAACAGGGAGTTGTAATTCCTCAGGTCCGGCCCGAGCAGCGACCGCAGACCGAGGATCTGTTCCAGGATGTCCTTCCGGGAACGGGGCTGAAAGGCCTGTCCGGTCTTGACGCTGCAGAATCCGCAATTGTACAGGCAGCCGTCGGCAATGATCAGGGGGAGCAGGTCATAGTCCACGTGCCTGGCATCCGGGGGAAGGACGCTCACCCGGCTTTTCAGGATGGAAAACAGTCTCCGGGACCGTTCCCAGAGTCGGGCGCGGCTGGTGCGGGCCACGGTCTCGAGAAAATCCCTGAGCTCAGGCTGCAGACCGCCGGCGGCGAGCAATCGGGACAGTTGCCGGGGGAGCTGGTCCTGGGCATAGTCAAGGGCGGCCTGCACTGCCGGTTCGGCAAAGGGATGGCGGTTCCAGAGCGAATTGCTGGGATAGGGAAAACAGGGGAGATAATATTCCCCGAGGGCATCGACAATATGGGTGTAATTGCCTGAAAAATAATAGACCCAGTCGTTGCCCAGGGTCCGTTTCAGCCATTCAGCCGGGTGGGGCCAGTCCCGGGTTCGGCCCTGAATGGAGATGATGGCTCCGTTGAGGTTGTAGCGCAGGCTGTAGCGGGGGGTCTGGATCTGCGAGGCGAGGCCGTACTGCACGGGAAAGCTCACTTTCTGATAGCGGGAGGCCCCCTGGGTGTTCAAGCTGATCTGGAGATCATCGAGGTGGTAGCTGGACATGGCGTGGATGGGCCGGCTTTCTTTTTCCTGAAAAATGGGCTAAAGGGAACAAGCAGATCGGACAGGGAAGCATTGCATTCTCCGGCACAATCGTCAATCACAGGCCAAATCCCGCGAAAAGACCATGCACGATCAAGACGAGCTGAACTATTTGTATTCACTGCAAAAATTCGGCATCAAGTTCGGGTTGTCCGCAACCGCCGAACTTCTGCAGCGTTTGGGCAATCCCCAGGCCGGGCGGCGCTGCGTCCATATTGCCGGGACCAACGGCAAAGGCTCGGTGGCGGTCTTTCTGGCCTCCATCCTCCAGCAGGCCGGATACAGGGTGGGACTGTACACCTCGCCGCATCTGGTGCGTTTCCAAGAACGCTTTCAGATCAATTTCCAGGAAATCGACAGGGAGCAGGTCCTCCGCCTGGCGCGAAAAGTCCGCCGCGTCATCCAGGAACAGGAGCCCCCGACGTTTTTCGAGGCCGTGACTGCTATGGCCCTGGTCTACTTTGCCGAGGCCGGCACGGATCTGGATATCATCGAAACCGGCATGGGCGGCCGCCTGGACGCCACCAATCTTGTCCAGCCCCTGCTCACGGTGATTACCAACATATCCCTGGAGCACCAAGTCTATCTGGGAACCAGCCTGGAGGCCATCACCCGGGAAAAGGCCGGGGTCATCAAGCCCGGGATTCCGGTGGTGAGCGGAGCCACCCAGGCCAAGGCCCGCCAGATTCTGCAGACAGCCGCCGCAGACCATGAGGCCCCGCTCTATTTCGCCGGCCGGGATTTTCGGTCCCGGAAGACAAAAACAGGACTGCACTATTTCGGGCTCAAGCAGCGCCTGAACAGGCTGCAACTCGGCCTGCCGGGAGCGCATCAGGCGCAGAACGCGAGCCTGGCCCTGGCCGGGATGGAACTGCTGGCTGATCAAGGCATGAGCACGGATGCAGCGTCCCGGCGCAGGGGGCTTGAACAGGCCCGGTGGCCGGGTCGGATGCACCTGCTGCCCGGGCCGCCACGAATCCTTCTGGACGGCGCGCACAATGCAGCGGCGGTCAAATCCCTGGCCAGAGCGCTGCAGCAGGAATGGACGTTTTCCCGTTTGCTGCTGGTCATGGGCATCATGGCGGACAAGGACGCCAAACCAATGCTGGGCGCCCTGCTGCCCCTGGCCGATCGCGTGATTTTTACCAGGCCGGTGTATGAACGGGCCATGGATCCGCTACGCCTTCAGGCCTTGGGTAGAGCCTGGGCTGTGCCCGGCGAGGTGATCCAGCCGCTGGAGCGGGCCCTGGAAACGGCCCGGCACTGGGCCGGAGCCGATGATTTGATTGTGGTCACCGGGTCCTTGTTCACCGTGGGGGAGGTCTTGAGCTGCCTGGATCCGGTCCGGTATGCCCCGGACTAGATGAAATTGGAAATTGGAAATTGGAAATTCGAAATTCGAAATTCGAAATTGGGAAGAAGCCCAGGCTTTGGCCTGTCTAACAATTTTTGTCTTTAACTGTTTCGAATGCTGAAAAGTTTTAAAATTAGCCAATCATGAGGTTTCAGGAAAAGAGAAGATTCACATTATTCATATCTTACCCTCGTATGAAACTTCAGCTGAAACCACGAACCGGTCACAGAGCTCTCTTTCGCTCGAACGCTTCCGGCTCTTGGTTTTCTAAGGCTTGCTCACGGGGG
>CAZUMF010000021.1:2309-31133 GCA_964621385.1 uncultured Desulfohalobiaceae bacterium | reverse complement strand
TCTTGTCAGGGATTGCTTCGGCGAAGACGCCTCGCAATGACGGGTTACGGCGAAAATATGCCGGTAAAACAAAGTTTCTTCATTGATCAACGGCAGTGAAAGAATTCAGCATCAGCGTAGTGGCCTATTTTTGTTTTTACAATTATTTTCTGTAGATATATGTCAGCTTTGCCAGCGGCGGGGCTGACTTCTTCTTATCTCAAGCGACAGAAGACTGTAAACAGAAGCTCCTCCAGATGAAAATGTTCAACTTCACATAGCCATCATGGTTCAAAATCTGAAATAACATGACACAACAAAGACCCAATCAAGCCATTCGCACCATCCTCGAAGACCTGTCCCAGGGGCGGACCACCCCGGACCAGGCCTTGTCCCTGCTCCAGCTTCAGCCCTATCAGGAGCTCATGGCCGGGCTGTCCCTGGACACCCACCGGGAGACCCGCACCGGCCAGGGGGAAGTGGTCTTTGCCCCGGGCAAGAGCCCGGACCAGCTCATCGGCGCGGTCTCCGGCCTTGGTGCAGCCGGGCGTCCGGTCCTGGTCACCAAGCTCAATCCGGAGCAAGGCACACTTCTGCAGGAGCACTTCCCACACGGCCAATTCCGTCCTGAGGCCGGCATATTTTTCTGCAACACAACCATCGCTTTAGATGAGCCCTGGCCCAGAACCGGTGAAGCCTGCATCGTCAGCGCCGGGGCCGCGGATCTGCCCGTGGCCCTGGAGGCCCTGGCCACCGGCCTTTTCTACGACCTGGACATCGGTTTGATCACGGACGTGGGCGTGGCCGGCCTGCACCGGCTCTCCCCCCATCTGGAGAACCTGCAAAAGGCCCGCCTCCTCATCGTGGTCGCCGGCATGGAAGGCGCCCTGCCCAGCGTCCTGGCCGGACTCCTGGGCAAGCCCATCATCGCGGTCCCCACCTCGGTAGGCTATGGCGCTGCCTTCCAGGGCATGACCGCCCTGTTCGGCATGCTCAGTTCCTGCGCCCCGGGCATCGCCGTGGTCAACATCGACAACGGCTTCGGCGCCGCGGTCATGGCCAAAAAAATCCTGGATATGCCGTAAAAAAAGCGGGGCTGCTTCCGCAACCCCGCTTTTTATCAGTTTTTTTGTTTCCCGATTCAGCCCTTCATCATTTTCCGCCGCTTCAACCCGATCAGCCCAAGCAAGCCACTTCCAAAAAGGAACATGGTTGTTGGTTCGGGGGTCGGAACAGGGGCCTTGCTCCCAGCTGTAGTCCCATCAGCTGGATCTACTTGAAAAGTGCTCCAGCCAGGTGAACCCATCGATTCTAAGTAAAAAATATTACTCTTTTGACCACTTGCTAACTCAGATGGGGTAGCAAAACCATCAAATACAGCTAAGTAATCAGGATAATCGCCTTCACCATCAGAATCTGTTAACCCAACAACGGGCTCAGCTCCTGCCATATTTTTGGTACCAGGAGTCACTGAAGCCACTACATCAAATACATTTGCTTGAGTAATTCTTGTTGTGCCTGTATTTTCCAACCAATATTCATACAAATAGCTTCCATCTGCATCACCAGCACTTGCATCATTTAAATCTTGAGTAACCCTATAATCAAATCGAAATTTGAAAGCCCCATCCTCATGTGTATAATAATCTGTCCATTCATTAATGGCAAAATCATCACTATAATCCGAATACGACCCAAACACATTCCCAGCCGTCATGAGTCCAAAGAGCAGGCTCATGAAGACCATGTATAAAAGCTTTTTCTTGAGCATATCGCCACCTCCCGATAAATTGTCTTTTGTGATTCAATCGCCCCGAGTCAAGCCCTGACTAACCGAAATACCCTAGCCTCAGGCAACCTGGCTCCCCGCATCCAAAGATGAATCTTTACGGGTCCGTGGCTTTCCGCCCCCATCTCGCGATGGGTTTGGCCTTTTCTGATAGCTCGTTCTTTTTAAGATACTTCCCCTTAACCAAAAGTCAAGCGTTTTTTTGTACTGCAAAGTAGTTTTCTTGTAATTATTTGAAATATATGATTTTTAAATACAAAAAAAACGGAGTCTCAGAACTCCGTTTTTTTAACCGTATCAACCGTATGAACCGAACGAACCGAACAAACTTTACCCCCCCTCTATTCCAGCACCTTGAACTCCACCCTTCGGTTGCGGTGCCGGCCTTCCGGGGTATCGGACGGGGCGCAGGGCCGGGTGTAGCCGAAGCCCTTGACTTCCAGCCGGTCCTTGTCAATGCCCTGCATGACCAGATACTCCCGCACCGCCTTGGCCCGTTTGACGGACAGGGCCTGGTTGTAGGCTGCGGAGCCGATGATGTCGCAATGGCCCTGGATCTCGATGCGCAGGTCCGGGTTCTTCTTGAGAATTGTGGCCACATTGTCCAGGACGGAATAGTATTTGGGCAGAATCTCGTATTTGTCGAATTCGAAAAGCGGAACCCCGGAGCTCCAGCAGCCGCAGGTATCCACCTCGGCAAATTTCGGGGTATCCGGGCAGCGATCCATATCGTCCCGCACCCCGTCCCCGTCGGAATCAATGACGCAGCCGGTATCATCCACTTCAGAGCCTTCCGGCGTGCCGGGGCATTGATCCAGGTAATCCGGGACCCCGTCACCGTCGGAATCAATGGGACAGCCGCGGATATCCACCTGGACATCCATGGGGGTCTCCGGACAGTCGTCCAGATAATCCGGGACCCCGTCCTGATCCGAATCCAAAGGACAGCCAAACTCGTCCACCTGGACCCTGGGCGGGGTATCCGGGCATTTATCCCGGGAGTCCGGGACCCCGTCCCCGTCGCTGTCCAGCTCGCAGCCCAGAGCGGTCAACTCTTGCTGCCGGCCGTCGGGATGCTTCAAGGTATAGGGCCGTTTGGTCTGAAAAATAAAGGTATAGCCCTTGGCCCGCATACAGGCATCGACCTGTTTGGCGACTTCCTGCTGCTCGAGCCGCGTATTCGCGGCACAGGCATTGGCTTTGTCCAGACATTTCAGCATGGCTGCATCCCGGTCGGTGACCTCGCGGGTGCTGTGCTTGCGGTAATCCAGCATCCAGCCCCATTTGGAGGTCTTGATCTTGTGCCCGCTGCATCCGGTCATCCCGGCGAGGCAAAACAGCAACACGGTCATCAGCATCCAGAAAAACCGCGATCTCCATCGTTTGCCCTGAAGGCTTGTTTTAAACCGATACATATTTGCCATATGCAGCCCCGGATTTAAGATTTATTCTTGAAGATTGAAGAGTGACAATTGATGGTATCCCAGCCAACAAGTTGGCTTTTCCCTCGTCAATGCGAGTCGTCTTCAACGAAGCAATCCCTGTGACAATCAACTGCTTCTCAGAGATTGCTTCGCTGCGCTCGCAATGACGAGTGAGAGACGATGTCCTGTTGCAATTGATCATTGGTCTGTCCTCTGCCATCTGCCCTTTAATCTCTTCCTTCTGTTTCTCATTCCAGCATCCAGCATCTCCGGCTTCGCTTAAAAGCTACCGGCTACGCCGTGACAAGCCGGCATCCAGCATCCAGTATCCAGCATCCAGAAACCAGCATCCAGCATCCAGCATCCAGAAACCAGCATCCAGCATCCAGCATCCAGAAACCAGCATCCTTCCTAATGAATCGGCCGGAACTCCACCCGCCGGTTCAGGGCCCGGGTGCGCTCCGTATCCGAAGGCGCCCTGGGCTGGTTTTCGCCATACGCGTGTATTGTGAGGCGCTCTCTGGCTATGCCCTTGTTTACCAGGTACTCGCGGACCGCCTTGGAACGCCTCCGGGACAGCCGTACATTATACTCCGAAGGTCCGATGATGTCGGCGTGGCCCTGGATCTCGATCTTCAGATCCGGATTCTCGCGCAGGATCTGAGCCACGTTGTCCAGAATCAGGTAATACTCCGGCTTGATCACGGATTTGTCGAAATCAAAGAGCGGCACCTGGGAGTTCCAGCAGCCGTATTCATCCACGTGCGCCCCCTCGGGCGTTCCCGGGCAATAATCGTCCGGATCGGCCACCCCGTCTCCGTCGGAATCCAGGGCGCAGCCCTTGTCGTCAACCTCCACGCCTTCGGGGGTACAGGGGCATTCATCCAGGGCATCGGGCACCCCGTCCCCGTCCGAATCCCTGGGGCAGCCCCGTCCGTCCACCGGCCAGCCTTCAGGGGTTCCGGGACAGTCATCGCGATGATCAGGCACCCCGTCGCCGTCGCTGTCCGGAGGGCAGCCGAACCGGTCCACAACCAGGCCCAGGGAAGTATTCGGACACCGATCCAGACCGTCAATGACCCCGTCGCAATCGGAATCCCGGGTCTCCTCGGATCCGGCCAGATATTCCAGGATCGTCCGATCCTTGAAGATGCGGGCCACGGCCTTGCTCACGGCGCCGTCCGCGGCATCGTGGAGGTCTTTGGCCAGATTGCGCTCTTCAATGTTCACGGTGTAGCCGTGGCCGGTCCGCACTTCCAGATTGACCACGCAGCCCACTTTCTTGATGCCCCAGTACAGATCGGCCTTGGTCAGGGCCAGGATCAACTTCACCGGAGATTCTTCATTGCTTTCAACACCCCGCTCCTTGAATTCCTCCGTGAGGAGCTCAATACAAGAATCCGTCCAGAAGCGGAGATTGGCCCACCATTTATGGCTGTAGTCTCCGATGTGCACCTTTCGGGTAGAGGTCTGCCCGTTCACCAGGTGCACGGAGCAGGCGGACTTGAAGTGCTCCTTCAAGCCCAGGGTGTGCGGAATTGGTTCAGGGTCGGGCACGTAAAACCGTTCCACACTGCATCCCGAAAACAGGACAACCCCGAAAAGCAGGCTTCCCCAGAAAAGCATTCTCACAGCTGATGGATGCATATTCACTCCACATTGGATAGGTGTTAGTCCTCTTCCCCTTCCTGCTCTTTGAGGATCCTGATGACATCCGTATCAATGACCCATTCCCCGCCCTTGACCTCTTCACAGGTATACTGGTCCTCGGCCGGAGGCAGCCAGGTCTTGTTTTTATTGATGCATTCCTGCCTGTTGGTTGCCGGGGGCACCCAGGTGTGACCGAGCTCTTCACATTCCTCACTGGTGTAGGCCGGATCCCAGGCCCCGCAATTGTCCAGACATTCCTGTTTGCTGTCTCCGGCTGCTTTCTTGCACTGGGACCGGCCCACGATGTTGCCCTCTTCATCACGGCAATAGCCCTGATCCGGAACGCCCTCATCATCTACACAGACCCCCACATCAGGCAGCCCGTCCTCGCCTTTGCAATAGGCGCAGACATAGGCCTCGCCCCGCAGGTAATGCTTCCGGCCGATGTTCACGAACAGATGGGTGGCCCCGAGTTCCGCGGCATTGTCCATGAGGGTGTTCAGGGCGGTTTCATAACTGTACCAGGACTTGCCTACAACATGGCCGATGTAGTCGCATTCGGTCTCCGCCTTATGGACCTGGGCCGCGGTCAGCAGATAGACCTGGGAACCCCGGGTCGATATCTGGGATGAACAGGAGATGGTTCCTGTGAGGAAGACCACTACAAGAAGCAAATACAGCATTCCTTTCTTTAAGCCACTATCCCAAATCCAGACCATTTGCGCCTCTCCGTGTCTCTCGAGTCGACTATTAATACTTTTTTGATTTCAAACCCGCGTTTCGCGTTTATCCCCTCTTCCGCCTTCCACACTCTTCCCTAAAAGATTGCTTAGTCGAAGACTCCTCGCAATGATGAGCCCACTAAAATTGGAGATTGAAGATTTAACATTGCTGAATATATGAAAATCAAAAAATTCGTACAGCTCCAGACAAAACATTTTCTTATACTGATCCAACTTAGCTTCTATTGAAATAGAGACCAGGGACCTTTGAATCAGCAGTCCTTGTCGGGAAAAACCAAAATTGTATCAGTATACCGACCATACAGTACCCTAAGAGGGCAGCATCCAGTTGAATTCTGCATTCGTTGCTCCACGTTCCACGTTCCGCATTTCTTCCTTCCGCCTTCCCCGCTCTCCGTTCCGCGTTCCCCGTTTTCCGCTCGCCGTTCCGCGTTCCCCGTTTTCCGTTTTCCGCTCGCCCTTCCGCGTTCCCCGTTTTCCGCTCGCCGTTCTCCGTTCCCCGTTTTCCGTTTTCCGCTCGCCGTTCCGCGTTCCCCGTTTTCCGCTCGCCGTTCTCCGTTCCGCGTTCCGCGTTCGCCGTTCCGCGTTTCTCCGTTCCCCATTCCTCCGTACCCCGTTCCTCCCCTTCCCCCTACGCCCTTCGCCATCTCCAGACCCCCCTCCGTGCATTTTTCGGGAGATAGCCGAAAATGGGAATATTGAGAACCGCCTGGACATCTTTCTCATGCCGCACCTTGCCCTGCAGGAAATCCAAACCCAGCACCAGGGCCAGGCCCAAAGCCAGAGCGGCCAGAATGATCATCAACCGGAACTGGTTCAACCGGGCTGCTGTCGGGCTCACCGGCAGGGTGGCCCCTTCGATTACCTTGACATTATTGGTGATTCCGGCTTCATTGCGCTCGATCTGGATCTGCATCTGATCCATATACAAATAACGCTCCTTGGCCATTTCCATCTGGGCCCGGAGGCGGTTGAGCTCGAGTTGAATATTGATGTCCCGGGCCCGGTCAAAATCGCCCGGAATACCGTATTCCTTGCGAAAATCGATCATCTCCTGTTCCGCATGCTTATACGCGGCATAAGTTTGATCCCGCTGCCGTTTTGCAAATTTCATCTTGGAACGGATCGATTCTTTGTTTTCCTCCATGGTTGTGGCCATGAAAACATCGATATAGCTGCGAACAAGAATCGGGGCCACCTCACGATCAAAGGACATAGCCGATATATCGATCATGCCGGTGCGGGCGTTGCCTACGATGTCCATGCGCCGACTCAGGCTGTTGCGCTGCATCGCCTCCAACATCGGCCCGCTTTCCGGAACTTCTTCTGTATCTGTGTCCTTTTGGGCCAGACTTGGAATGTATTGACTCATTCTTTCCCGCAATTGATTGAAAATCCCGGGCTGGGCCTCCAGTTCCTCCCGGGCGACGGAGGGAAGGATCTGCAAGACTTCCATGGCAAAAGACGAACTTTTGAGTTTTTCGGTCTGGGCCAGGACGTAACTGCCGGGCGCCCCCTCCGGGGCCACCTGTTCTTCGTCTTTGGCCTTGGCAAATTCAGTCCGGGGCTTTTCCACGAGCAGTTTCCCGTTGCTCACGAATTCCTCTTCGATGAAAAAGCCAAGGGTCAGGGCCACGATGATGCCAAGCAGCAGGATCAAGACGATCAGCACTTTCCGCTCCCAGAGGGGAACGCCGAACTTGGCCACATAATAGCTGAAATCAATTCGGCTCTGTTTTTGTTCCATAACGCACTATCACGGGGTGTCACTGATCATTCACAGTTCTGATTATACACTATGCCTTTGAGCTTTTCCCGCTCCTCCGGGATCGCCCGAAGCGAAGCCTCCAACTGGGCCGAGGTTGTATGCTTGTACCGGGCCACCAGGACCACCATGTCGCAGATCAAACTCAACAGGGAGGGGTCGATATTGTTTTTATTCTGGATCAGCAAGGGCGAGGTATCAAAAATGATCAGGTCAAAAAAGGGCTTCATCTCCTCAATGCGATCGTGGAGTAAGCTCCTGTTGAGAAAGCTGGAGATGGCCTTGCTCCCTTTGCCCGCGGTAATGGTGAAAAGATTGTGGTAGTCGGTTTTTTTGATGACTTTTTTCCAGTCAAAATCCCCCTCCACCACTTCGGCAAAGCCCACCTCCTGCTCCCGTCCAAAGACGTGATGCAGTTCAGGGGAGCGCATGTTCAAGTCCACCAGCAAGACCCTCATGGAGGCGAAGCGGACGATATTGATCCCCAGGAGGCAGACCATCGCGGTCTGCCCCACCCCGTCGGCCGGAGCCGCCACCATCAAAGTCTTGAGGTTGGCTTCCTGCATTGTATCCAGAACCTGATCCCGAAGTTTATGGATTTCTGAATAATCATAGCAGGAATTGACCAGCTTTTCCAAAGGCATGCTCTTGGATGGCGTTGCTCTCTTCTTGAAGCGCAATCCCGGAATTTTTGCCATGCTCACTTCTCTTTCATTCGTCAATCGTCGGCGAATCAGACCTGCATCAGTAGACCCAGTTGTAGGGACGGGAAAAGGAGACGCTCAAAACCACCCGATTGTCTGTATAGTCATCGCCCGCACGATCACTTTCATTGAGGCGATAGAGATATCTCAGGGAAAGGGCGTACCAGCGCCAGAAAGAGCGGCTGATTCCGGCCTGGGCCGTGAGGATGTTCTCATCAGCCCTGTTCTCATCATCTTCCATTCGATAGGACAGGTTGGCGAAGACGCGAAGGTTTTCATAAGGGGTGCAGGACCAGTTGGCGGAAAACCGCCAGTACTTGGTAAAGCCTTCCGGGGTTCGATCCAGAAAATCCTCGTCCCAGCCGTGCTCCGCAGAAAGGCCGATACTGCAGTATTCAAAGCTCCGGTTCAATGAGCCCCGGAAGGTATAGCCCTCGCTGTCCCCGCCGTCGTCCTCGTCCTGATAAAAATAGCCGACACTCACCGCCCCGCTGAAATGCTCGCTGAAGGCATGCCGCACCCCGACAGACACGTCATGGACCATATAATCCGATCTATCCCCGTCATAATCCCGGGTGCTCACCCCGTAGCCCAGGTTCGCACTGGTTTGGTGATCGATTTTCCGCACATAGGAGACGTTCACGTTATGGGCCTCAATGTCTTCCCTGGCCGGGGTCCCGTCCTCGCGTTCGTATTCATACTCCTGATAGCGGTAGCCGCCCCTCAAGGAATTGTCGTCGTCCAGACGGTAGCTCAGATTCACAAAAGGCCCCCGCTCCCTCGCATCGTCCTCGGCATCGTTTTCTTCCTCCAGGATATTGTAGGTATACCCGGCGGACAGCCGTTTGCCCGGACCGAATTGATAGTCAAAGGAGCCGGAGAGGTTGTTGCGCCAGTACTCATTCCGCCCCTGGCGGGTCCGGTCCTTGATCTCTTCCTCGGTCAAACCCCGGATATCTTCCGCCAGGGGATCATCAGTGAGCAGAAAGGTGTCCTGAAGCCCGAAGGAAAAAAACTCATTGAAAGCATGGCGAAAGGAAAGATTGGCGGAATGACGCCAGTTGTCCAACCGGGAATTTTCTTTGTAATAGACTTTGGACGGGGTGTAGGAGAGGCTTCCGGATGTACTCTTGGACTGGAGGGCCAGGCCGATCCCCGGACTGACGATAAACAGCATGTCCGATTCCGTGTCGTCTTCGTCCAGAAAGATATTGTCGTCGTATTCCGCACTGGTGGAAAGAGACGGGGTCACCGTGACCTGCACCCCGGCCAGGGAGACGTCCCGGGTGAATCCAAAGGCAAGCACCAGGAAGAGGGGAACCCACCACCCCGTCTGCAGTCCGGGTGCGAAGCTTTTCATGTCCATGAAGAATCGATAGAGCTGCCTTCTCAACTGAGGTTCCGCCTTTTCATACGAAGATAACAACATGTTATTTAAGCAAATTTTAGCGCTCGGTGAAGAACTCTGAATTCAGGGCACGTGAATGGTGTCGTTGGGTCTGACGATGATGTTATGCTCCGGATATTTGCCGGCAATGGCCTTTTCATAGCTGTAGGGAATATTCCGCTGCTTGCCCTTGGTTCTGCGCAGAATCAGAATCTTGTCCCCGTCGGCCCAGGTATCCATGCCCCCGGCCATGGCCAGGGCCTGAAAGATGGTCATGTCGTCCGTGAGTTTGTACTTGCCGGGCGACCGGACCTTGCCGCTGATGAAAAAGACCTTGTCTTCCTTGGGTTCAAAGCTCTTTTTCTCCACATACTTGATATAGACCGTGTCCCCGCTCTGGAGAGTGGGTATGGCCGAGACTTCCTCCCCGTTGAGAAATTCCTCGAAATTGTAGGACTCTTCGATCTTCTCGTTCCGGATGATCAGAACCTTGCTCAAATCGGCGTCGTCGGTCTCCCCGCTGGCCAGGACCATGAGATCCATGACATTCATGTCGTCTTTCTTGATTTCGTAGACCCCGGGGTTGTGAATCGCCCCGAAAATCCGGACTTTTGAGCCGGCGTCCTCCTCGAGCTTCTCTTCCGGGGGATCCCAGGCGTCGAGAGTCCGCTTGATATTCCCGAAACTGGCGGAAATGGGGACAAACAGGGTGTCCTTGGCCTGCAGGGGAGGGAGCAGCCGGATATCACCGGTAATGGTATACTGGTAGAGATTGACCATGACCGTGTGCTTCTCGTCGCCCCGCTGCCGCATGATCTTCACCAGGGACAGATTGGCCCCGTCCACAGCCCCGCCGGCCGTGTCCACGACCTCCTGGATATTGGCCTGCTCCAGGACATTGTAGTTTCCCGGGCTGCTGACATGTCCGAGCACCTGCACAAAATGCTGCTTTTCAACGATACTGACCTGGACCATCTTCAGTTCCTGAAGATAGCGGGGGAGCATCTCATGAATGGACTGCCGGACCTGTTCCGGCGTCTTGCCATTGACATGGATATGCCCGTAATTCGGGAGGTGGATGTAGCCGTTTTTATCCACTGTGATCCGCGTCCTGCCCAGGTCGCGCTTCAAATCGGCGACATCCGTGGTATCAATGGCCCGGCCCGGGGCCTGGCGCTGGGGCAGGCGGATGTACAACAGATCGCCTGGATCAATTTTTCGTTTATAGCCGGGGGGGATCGGGATGTCAATGATGTCGTTGGGCTTGAGTTCAAAGCTCTGATCCAGGGGCAGGGGCACTGTTTCTTCCGGTCCCTGCCAGCGGTGGGTGATGGTGATGCTGGACGTGTCCACATTGGGCAGCAGCCCGTCCGTCAAAAATATGATTTCCTGGAGATTGGTGGTCTGCGGCAGCCGGTACCAGCCGGGATAGCGCACCCCGCCCTGAATTTTGACATAGCGTTTCCTGGCCTTCATGTCGACCAGGACTTTGGCCCCTTTGTTCATGAGGTTTTTCAATTGATCCTGAAGCAACTCCCGCAGACCGTCCAGGGACAGCCCAAGGACCTCCAATTCTCCGATGGTCAGCAGATAGATCCTTCCTTCGGGGTCAACATCATACACCTTGCTCATTTCTTTCTGGCCCGGGACCGTAATCCGCAACACATCCCCAGGAGCGATTTCCCCTGTCCCAATAGGGGTGGTCTGCTTTTGCTTCTGGTCCGTCTGCGAGGATTCGGCAACGATATCCCTGCTGGAGATGAGGTTGGAAAAATCGCTTTCCCGTCCGGCGTCGTCATAGGCGGTGATCGCAAAATAATATTCCTTGCCTTGCGTCAACCCGTGCAGGGCGATGCGGGTGGTCTCTTTATCCACCACCAGCGGGGAGTCGCCTTCCTGCAGGAGGTCTTCCTCAGGCGGATCAAACGGCGGTCCGGGCTTGGTGTCGTAATAGATTTTGTATCCCGCCAGATTCGGGGCTTCAGCCGGGTTCCAGCGGAGAGTCAAAGACTGGGTTTCTTTTTTGGCGGCTTCCGCCGGGCTGGATTTCCGGCCGGCCTGGGGAGAAACCTCCGGCTGTTTCCCTGTCCCCAGGGTATTGTCCTTTGGGTGCGCTTTGGACATATCCAGGCTGCCTGAAGCCCGGGTCTTTACCAGGACCAGATCATCGATCCGGCCTTCGTCCAGCATGCGCTTTTTCACCTGCATCGCTTTTTGCCGCTCGGCATAGGGGCCGAACCCGACCCGATACCAGGTTCCGGAGACGTCCATCCGGACTTTTTCGATAAAAACCTTGACCCCCTGCTCCAGGAAGGCCTGCAAATCGGATTGAACGAATTGGATGGCGCTGTTTTCCTTTTTGAATGAACGCAGCAGCAAACCGTAGCGCTGGTTCCGTTCATCAGCGGGGACCTGCCCGGCCTGCGTCTTTTTCTTTCGGGAAGAATCGGTTTCCTGCTTTGCACTGGAATCCGCGAGAAGAAACGAATCCCGCAGTCCGTTCTTTTCCAGCAGGGCTTTCTTTTGCAGGGCCTTTTGCTTTGTCCCAAAGGGCCCCATGGACACCCTATGCCAGAGCACCCCGTCCTGCCTGATGTTTTGAATTGCAGCCTGCTGCCCCAAGGAATTTAACTGCTTGACCACGTCATTGGCGCTGCTTTCTTTTTTACAGGAAGAGACCACGAGCCAATAGCCGGCGGCTTCGGCTTGAACCGAAAGACCCAACAAGAGGACAGCGCCCAGCATAAACACTGCAACCAACCGCTTCGTCCCCGATTGCATCATGCCTTTTCCCTTCCAGCACAAAAGCGTCATGGACATACTCTCACCTTGCCACTCCACAAAAGCAGGTATTGGCTATTCAAAATACTGAGCATCCGGTCCTTCCGGGAAGATATCCTTGAATGCATACTTGTTTTGTCCCGGATACCCAGAATTCAGGGCTTTCAAAATCTTCGCCTTGGTCACGGCCTTCGGCTCCCGTATCATTCGTTCGGTTTGACTGATCACCTTGGCGCTCACCTTGGCCAGGGCAGCCAGCTCAGTAATGGTAAGACCTTCAACAATCCGTATTTTCTTGAGATTATTAAAATTCTCCATCCTGAAATCCTTTGCAAGCAGCCCTGAGCCAGAAAATATTCGGAAGATTCAAACTTGCAATACTAAATTGCGAATAATTGGGTTTATTCGTATATAATAAAATTTTATCAATAAAAAAAATAGATTGCATATAATTATCGTTTTTTTATTAAAGTTTATTTAATAAATATTTACTTGTCAAGTTTTTTTTTAAATAATTTAGACTAATAGTTAATATAAAAAATTATTAAATTATTTAAGTTATTTAATAGTAATAAACTTAAATAATATATCTTGTCATATAATAATTACGAATATTCCGGAACTTTTTGGAATAAAAAAATTGAACCGAAGTCTCGAACAATGCCCCTCTGTTCACTAAGCTATGGGAATCACCAGTGGAATAATTCCCGGAGGTTCAAGCCTTGCCCGTCATTTATACAGGGTCTGAAAGCCGATGAACCGGGAAATAAGCACCAATTCCCCCAGCGTAATCAGAATGACCACTGTGGAAGAAGCGGCAACGATCGGTGAAAAGCCGGTCCGCAGCAGGGACCAGATATTGATGGGCAGGGTCATGATATCCGGAGTGCACAGAAAATAGGACATCACAAACTCATTGAAAGACAGGACAAAGCAAAACAAGACGGCGCTGACCAGCGCGTTTTTGATCAAGGGGGCGGTGACCTCGAAAAAGACCCTGAGACCGCTGGATCCCATGGTCTGGGCGGCCTCCTCCAAAGCCGGATCCACGCTGTTCAAACCCGTGGAGATGATCAAGAAGGAGATCGGCAGGCCCCAGAGGGTATGCGCGATAATCACGCTCAAATAATGGCCGTAGAGTCCGATCTTGGGCACAAACATCAACAGGCCGATCCCAATGAGGATCTCCGGTACGAACCAAGGCATGAGGATGATCAGACGCAGGCTGAATTTCCCGGGAAATCGCTTGCGGAAGGCGAGGGCTGTCGGGATGGCCAGGCCGATGGAAATCACGCAGGTGCTCACCGCAATGATCAAGCTGTTCTTAAAGGCATTGATCCACAGCGGATTGGTGAAAAACTTCTGGAACCATTTCAGGCTGAACCCCTGAGGCGGAAAGGTGATGCGGAAAGATTCCGTAAAGGCGGTCGGGATCACCAGGATCACGGGAAGAACAAGATAGGCCAGGATCACAAAACAAAAGACCTTGAATCCCACATCCGGCCAATCCACAGGCATTTTCCTGGACCTGGACACTGCGCCTTCCTGGTTCTCCGAGGCCTGCATTACTTGAACTCCTTTTTTTCAGAAAATTTGAAGCTCACGGCCAGACCAACGACCGTCAAGAACACCAGTATGGCGGCCACGGCGTCAGCAAAGGGCCAGTTGAAAACAGAGAGAATCTGTTCCTCGATGAGCATGGTCATGGTGTATTTCGCGCCGCTGCCCAAAAATTCCGGAATGGAATAAATGCTCAAACACCAGATGATGGACACCACCAAGGCCCCGGAAATACCGGGGATGGACAAAGGCAGGGTGACATGCCAGAAGGTCTTGATCCGGCCGGCCCCCATGGTTTTCGCGGCCTCGAGATAGGACTTGTCGATCCCCACGAGCACCCCGATCAGCACGAGACAGGCATAGGGAATGATGGAATGGATCAGGGCGACGACAATGGCGAAATCATTATAAATGAGTTGCAGCGGCTCATCGAACAGGCCTGTGGCCAGCAGAAGGGTGTTGATGATGCCGTGCTTGGCCAGGAATATCTTGAAGCCCAGGGCCCGGACGACCTCTGTGGTGAAAAGCGGCGTCACGATGAGCATCAGATAAATCGCGCCTTTTTTGCCCGAAGACGTCGCGATCAAATAGGAGACCGCATAGCTGAAGACGAGGACGAACGGCGTCACGCATGCGGTGATCTTCAAGGTGTAGAGGGCTGTGCCCAGGTAGTATGGATCCAGAAAAAAACGCAGGTAGTGGTCCAGGGTAAACCCGGGCTCGTACTCAAAAGAACCTCCGGGGTAAAAACTGATCCGGATCATCCAGAAAATGGGGATAATGAAAAACGCCCCGATAAACACCAGAGGCGGCGCCAGGAGAAAAAGAAACTTGTGGTCGGCGCACCTTTCCAGAAAATCAGCAATCTTGTGTCTCAGCATGGTCACTCTCTGATGCTGAATTTATTCACCACCGGTTTTGATCAATGAAGAAAATTTGTTTTACCGGTATACTGTCGCCGTAAAACGTCATTGCGAGGCGTCTTCGCCGAAGCAATCCCTGACAAGAGGCTTTTCTGAGAGATTGCTTCGCTTCGCTCGCAATGACGAGCGTTGATCAATGCTTGGAACTGTGACTCCATTCAGCTGAAGTTTCATACGAGAAGTCAGTAAATACAAACAATTATAACAATACTGAGCCGCTCGAACCGTTTCCTTGCGACTTTTTGCAGCAATCTTCAATAGTCAATCGTCACTGCTCACTGCTGCTGTTTGATGCAGATGCAATGCGCAGGATCCAGGTGCACCTGCAGGCGGTCCCCTTTTTCGTATTTCTGGACATCCTGAGAGGTCTGCTGATCGTGGACAATGGTTTCGCCACTTTGCAGCCTGACCGAGTATTTGTTGGAGGTCCCCAGGTACATGATGTCTTCAACCGTTCCCTGAAAAAAATTGCTGCCCGTGGTCTCGGCATCCGATGCGAAAAAACGGATTTTTTCAGCATTGATGAACACTGTGACCCGGTCGCCTTCCTGGACCGGGTGCTTGGAGGAGACTGGAACGCTTACATAGGAATCCTCGTTAAAACGCACCTGCTGCTCTGTATCCGAGACCGCAGCCACAGTTCCCTGAAGACTGTTTTTCTCTCCAATGAACCGGGCCGTGAACTCAGTGAGCGGCTTTTCATAAATCTCATGGGGTGTCCCCACTTCCAGGAGCCTGCCGTCTTCCATCAAGGCGATGCGATCGGCCATGGCCAGGGCCTCGGTCTGGTCGTGAGTCACGAAAATCGTGGTCAGTCCGAGCCTGCGATGCACCTCCACCAGTTCGCGGCGCATCCGCAAGCGCGTATTGAGATCGAGGTTGCTCAAGGGTTCATCCAATAGCAACAGGCTTGGATTCAAGACCAGGGCCCTGGCCAGGGCCACACGCTGCTGCTGGCCGCCGCTCAACTGCCCGGGCAGCCGGTCGGCAAATCCGGGCAGTCCCACCACCTGCAGAATGTTGTCGACCTGCGCATTGATTTCTGTTTTGGATTGTTTTTGCATCTTCAACCCGAAACCGATGTTCTCTCTGATGGTCTTGTGCGGGAACAGGGCCCAGTTCTGGAACACAAGGGCGATGTTTCGTTTCTGGGGGCTCAATCGGGTCACGTCCCGTCCTTTGATCCGGACGGCCCCGCTGTCCACCTGTTCAAGACCGGCGATCATGCGCAGCGTTGTGGTTTTTCCACAACCGCTGGTCCCCAGGAGGAAAAACATCTCGTTTTCCTGGACCTCAAGGGAAACCCCGTTCACCGCCTTGGTTTTTCCAAAATACTTGTCGATATTTTCAAGTTGAAGAGCCGTCATGCAGTGTTACCCAATCGTATCGTCAATGTTTGTTTATGCTTTCCAATAATTGTATAAGGTTTGAGCTCTTTGACAAGGTCCTTGGTTCACGGATCAAGAGAATTGCAACTGAGCAACAACAGGTCTCGAATCCTCTTGCCTTGATTTCAACCGTGAACCGTGAACCGTGAACCTTTTCAACCTCAATACCGTCCGGTCTGGGAGACCACTTCCTTTTTGTAGCGGGCTTCGAGTTTTTCCCAATCCTTGCGGAAATAGGAATAGTCCGGAATGAACAGATTGGACCAGGCTTCGTTGCTGGTCAGCATGAGTTTCTGAAAGCCCTCCTCGAAAATCCAGGCCGGTTCCTCCAGCTCGATCACCGGGCAGCCGCCTCCGGATTCAATTTCTGCAATCTGGGCCTCTTTGGTCAGAAACTCATTGATCCAGGCCTCAGCCAGATCCCTGTGCTGCGTGCCCCGGACAACCCCCAGGATGGCCACATAGCCGGTGAACCCTTCCACCGGCAGATACCCGTCGTACAGGCCCTCTTTTTTGCCGCTGGCAACCGTGGCGCTGTAATAGGGTCCCATGGCCAGCTCTCCTTCTTTGATCATGCTGCGAATCTGATCCCCGGAGGAATAGGCCACTTTGGAGTGCCGGGCGAATTCGGCCGCCTTTTTATAGACCCCGTCCAGATCCGTATAGATCTCCTTGGCCCCGGGTTCATCATCCATCATAAAGGCCGCCTGATACAGGGTTTCCACCCAGTAGGATTTGCTGTAGGTCACTTCGCCCTTGAGCTCGGGCCGCAAAAAATCCTTCCAGCTGGTGGGCGTGAAATCCATGACTTCGGGCTGGTACATGGGGATGGTTCCCTCCCCGCCCACAATAACCCCGTAGCCGTCCATATAGGACATGTCCCGGACGGCCGGAAAGATCTTGCCCACATTGGGAACGTTTTCCTCCCGGATCGGCAGCAGAAATTCAGCGTTGCGCAGCACCGAATATTCCATGGGATCGCACATGATCACATCCCAGGGCGGCTGATCCTTGGGAGAAACCTTGATCTTGGCAAAAAAACCGCCCCAGGCGGGCAGAATCTGGACCGTCGCCCCGGTCCGCTCTTCAAAGCCGGCAATGACCGGCTCCAGTTTTTCCGCAAATCCGCTGGTCCAGCAGGTCACGGTGATGGATTGCCCGGCAAAGGGCTTTTCAGCCGATGCATTGCCGGCCACACACAGGAGTCCGACCATCAGGGCGATCACACTGAAGCCAAGGCCTTTTGTCCATTTTCCTTGTTGCATTGTTGCCTCCTTTTTTGAAGTTGTTGAACACACGGCAGCTGTTCTCACTGGAACAGGCATACCATGCTCTAGACGCCTGTCAAGCGTTCCCGGATATAGGCCTCCCCTCCGGCCAGCACTTCGGCCTGATCCTCCGGACTCTCCGCCTCGGCAAGCAGGGCTTCCGTCCGGGACTTCAGCCATTGCTCCGCCTTCGGGGCGTCCTTTGCCTGCCAGGCGTCCAGGCTCAAATTCGGCCAGAGGCCGCCCCCGGGATCGACCTGCCGGCAGAGGGCGAAGGTTCGTTCGGAATAGAGAAAATCGCCGGCCGGTCCTGTGCTGTGAATGTCTTCAAGGTCGGCGTCAAGCTCGTCAAAGGAAAGACCCGCATGGAATCGCCGGCACTGGCGGATGATGTCGTTGGCGTAGACCACAGTGGCCGGTGAAAAAACCATGGAGTCGAAGTTGCCGCCCACGAACGGGGCCATCCCGACTTTGCCCAGACAGCTTGTCAAGTGATTCATCCAGAGGGTTCCCGCAGCAGAGAGATCCGGCCCCCAGCCGTTGCAGCTTCCGGATGTCCCGGAATGGGGCACCTGATAGGCGGCCATCATTTCCGCGCAGGCCAGATTGAGCAGCATGGTCCGGGGCGTATAGGTGCTGATCATGGAGCGCATGTCGAAGCCCGCGGGAAGACTGCCCAGAACGACCGGGGTCCCTTCCTGAACGAGCTGGCTGAAGACCAGTCCGGCCAGCAGTTCCGCATTGAGCAGAACCAGACTGCCCAGGCTGGTAATAGGGGTCGAGGCCCCGGACATACCGTAATTGTTGTAGACAAACGGCAGCCCCCGCCGGATGGCGGACACCATTTTCTCGGCCGTTCCCTGATTCAGGACCAGGGGGGTGATGGGATTGAAGTACGGCAGGACAAAAGGTTTGACCCTGAGATCGCCGTGGAGATGTTCCAAGAGATCCAGGAGAGGATCAAAACAGGCGTCATTGGAGACCAGGAGCACCAAGGGCTTCACCGTACCGGCCAGCATGTCCAGACCGGAATAGAAATCCGCGCTGGATTCGGGAAGGTCCTGGGGCACTCCCAGGGTGGAGATCAGGTCGAATTCATCGAGGGCATTGCCCAGTTTGACTCCCTCAATCATGTGCTTCCGGAGAAAAGGCGAAACCCCGTCGGTCTGCACATCCTGATAAAACAGATTGGTCACCCCGATCCCGAATGCGGTCCTGCTTTCTGCTGATTCTCCCAGGCTGAAAGCCGGCCGGCCTCTGCGGTCATGGATCTGAATGCTTTTGGGAACAACCGAAAGGGCCCAGTCAATGATTTCCGGCGAGAGAAAGACATGATCATCCTGCACCTGAACAGCATCCGATTGGGTGAACACCTTCAGCGCCAGGGAGGCATCAACCCGAATCCCGGTCCTGGACAAAACCTCGCAGGACCGGCGGTGAACGGCATCCACCTGAGTCCGGCTCAAGATCGAAAGCGTGGGGTTGATTGCGGACGTCCAGGCATTATCCATAGAAAAACCGGCATTGAGAGGAGTTGAACACAAAGGCGCTCCCGGATGGATGCGCGTTGTTACCGAAGGGGCAACATATTGAATAACCGCCTCAGGTGTCAAGCCAAAAAACTTTTGACTTGTCCCGGCCTTCCCGATAGCATGGCTCGGTTTCCCCCTTGTCAAACGAACTGCCCCTCATGCGCTGGTGCCTATCCCGGACGGCTATGGAACAACTCTGGCTGCAAAACCTGCTCACCGATCCCAAAAACCTGGAACAGGTTTTGGACAACCTCCAGGAAGGCATCATCGCCCATGATCTGCAGCGTCATATCTTTTTCTTCAACCGGCAGGCTGAAAAGATCACCGGCTACAACAGACAAGACGTCCTGGGGCGCGACTGCCACCTGGCCTTTGGCAAACCGTTCTGCGGTGATCGCTGTTCGTTTTGCTCTGAAAACCCGCCTGACTTTCAAATTGCAGAATACCCGCTGACCATTGCCACCAAGTCCGGAGAAAGCCGCCAGATCGAAATGACTGCGATCATGATGCAGGACGATCAGGGCCGAAACAGCGGGGTCCTGGCCACATTCCGGGATGTCACCGATTTGCTGAACCTGCAGTTCAAGACCCGAGAGCTGACCGGTTTTCACAACATCATCGGCCGCGATCCGCAGATGATCGAAATCTTCAAGCAGATCCGGGACGTGGCGGAATACGATTTTCCGGTCCATATCTACGGTGAAACCGGAACAGGTAAAGAACTGGTGGCCGAAGCCATTCACCATGAATCCAAAGCAAAGGACAGTCCCTTTGTCCCCATCAATTGCGGAGCCCTGCCGGAAGGATTGATTGAAAGCGAACTCTTCGGTCACGTCAAAGGCGCGTTCTCCGGTGCGGTTCGAGATAAAAAAGGCCGCTTCGAACTGGCCCACACAGGATCGATTTTTCTGGATGAGGTCAGTGAGCTGCCCATGCACCTGCAGGTCAAACTGCTCCGGTTCCTCCAGTCCGGATCCTTCACCAAGGTCGGTGGGGAGCGGACCCTCCAGGTCAAGGCCAGGGTCATCAGCGCCACGAATAAGGACCTGAAAAAGGCCATCAAGGCCGGCAGCTTTCGTGAAGACCTCTTTTACCGCCTGAAGGTCATCCCCCTTGCCCTTCCTCCGCTGCGCAAGCGGAAAAATGACATCCCGCTCCTGGTGGACCATTTCCTGGGCCGATTCCACACGGCCAAACAAGCCGGAGGCGTGAAGATATCGGACAGGGCCCTGTCCCGTATGATGGACTATCCCTGGCCCGGGAATGTCCGCGAACTGGAAAACGCCCTCCAGTTCGCCCTGGTCAAGTCAAAAGGCAGAAGCATTCAACCCGAAGACCTTCCCCTGGAGCACACCGCCCCCCCGCCCGCTTCCAAAAAACGCGGCCCAAGCCAAAAACTCGACCGGAATCTGGTCCACGAGGCCCTGGCTGAAGCCCGGGGCAACAAGGTCAAGGCGGCCAAGCTGCTCGGAGTCGGCCGGGCCACCCTCTACCGCTATTTGGACAGAATAAAGGCCGAAGAAAGGGCTGTCGAGCCATGAAAGCGGCCTGATCGAGCCCTGTTTCCCTCTCCCAGACACGCCCTTCAGCAATCATCCCTGTCTCACAAGACACCCTGTCTCATATACTGTTGTGAGACACATCGCCCTGCCCTTTCTCTTGAGGTTTCAGGTGTCAGCGCCGGCAGCCTGCTGGGCGGACCAGCCAGTTTGATCAGTGAAGAAACTACGTTTTACCGGCAGACTGTCGCCATAACCCGTCATTGCGAGGCGTCTTCGCCGAAGCAATCCCTGACAAGAGGCTCTTCTGAAAGATTGCTTCGCTTCGCTCGCAATGACGAGCGTTGATCAATGCTTGGAATTGTGACTCCATTCAGCTAAAATTTCATACGAGCGTTGGAGGTTCGATATTCATTCCTTCAGGCAGAATTTGAACGTCGAACGTTCGATGTTCATTCTGTCACGCCCTTTGGTTCAAAAAAGTCTGAAGTTTCATACCAGCGCGGCCGCTGGCTGGGCGGACCAGCCAGTTTGATCCGTGAAGAAACTACGTTTTACCGGCAGACTGTCGCCATAACCCGTCATTGCGAGGCGTCTTCGCCGAAGCAATCCCTGACAAGAGGCTCTTCTGAAAGATTGCTTCGCTTCGCTCGCAATGACGAGCGTTGATCAATGCTTGGAATTGTGACTCCATTCGTTTGAAGTTTCATACGAGCCCTGGCACATATTTTGCTTATTGACAGTTTGAAGGCGGTCCAAACCCGAGTGCATGGATACCGACGCCTCGTCCAGACGCGCCCTGCAGGCCGGGCAAACGCCACCTGAACCAAACAGCGCAAATAATTCCCTCATGCTTGCATCTTCGCGGTCTCTTCACTGAAACAAGGTGCCCGATGAAGCCCTGTGATAAAAATATTCAAAAAACCCTGGACTTGACGAACAAAATGATCGATCTTGCCAATCAGGGTGTGGCCGATCGGGAAGACGACGCCTGCGCGATCCTGTATGGAGTGCTGCTGGATTCAGCCTACAAAATCAAGCGGCTGGCGGAAAAGGAAAAAGAGATCCACATCAGCAAAGGCTGGTGGGACCAATAACGAAGGACGGGCATTGGTATGATACATTCGAAGCACAAAACTCGAAATTCGAATTTCGATATGTGTTTAATTTTAGCAGCATTTCAACAAATACAATTATTTTAGTGTGTTAATGTTCAAAACCGTAATGCCGGTTCGAAGCCTGAAGTATTAAGGGGTGCCTATGGATGTAGTGTTGCTCTCACGACTGCAGTTCGCGGCCGCGACAATGTTTCATTTTCTGTTTGTCCCGTTGACGCTCGGGCTGTCCATCATGGTTGCCATCATGGAAACCAAGTATGCCCGAACCGGTGATGAAACCTATCTCCGGATGACCAAATTCTGGGGCAAGCTCTTTTTGATCAATTTTGCCGTGGGGATTGTCACCGGGATCACCCTGGAGTTCCAGTTCGGAACCAACTGGTCCCGATACTCGGAGTATGTGGGAGATATTTTCGGCTCACTCCTGGCCATTGAAGCCACGGTGGCTTTTTTTCTGGAATCCACCTTTCTGGGAATCTGGATCTTCGGATGGAAGAAGTTGTCCCCCAAGGCCCATGCCTTTGTCATGTGGCTGGTGGCGGGAGCCGGCAATATCTCCGCGGTCTGGATTCTGACGGCCAACGGCTGGATGCAGCATCCAGTGGGCTACACCATCAGAAACGGCCGGGCGGAACTGACGGATTTCTGGGCGGTGCTGTTCAACAAGTTCAGCATCCTGCAGATCCTGCACACCCTGCCCGCGGCCTATGTCCTGGCCGCCTTCTTTGTCATGGGCATCAGTGCCTATCACCTCTTGAAAAAGCGGGAAGTCGAATTTTTCACCCGGTCCTTCCGCATGGCCCTGGTCTTTGGCTTGATCTTTTCCGTTTTTGTGGCCGCTGAAGGGGATCTGCACGGCCAGGATGTGGCCAAGACCCAGCCGGCCAAACTGGCCGCCATGGAAGCCCACTGGGAAACCTCCACCCGGGCGCCGATCATCCTCTTCCCCCTGCCTGATCCGAAAAACGAGCGCAACAGCGTTGAGTTCATCAAGATTCCAGGAATCCTGAGCTTTTTGGGCTACCATGACTTTAACGCCGAAGTCAAAGGCCTCAAGGATTTTCCCAAGGACGAACGGCCTCCCGTCCTGATCAATCTCATTGCCTTCCGGACCATGGTCGGCCTGGGCATGCTCTTCATCGCCCTGACCATTGTCGGCTGGTTCAAACGCAAACGGCTCCTGGAAAGTCCCGGCTATTTGAAAATCATGCTCTGGGCCATCCCCCTGCCCTACATCGCCATTCAAATGGGATGGATACTGACCGAGGTGGGACGACAGCCCTGGATTGTCTACGGCCTGATGAAGACCTCTGATGCGGCTTCGCCCATTGCCGGCTCTCAGGTCCTGACATCTTTGATCGCCTTTGTGCTGGTCTACTCACTCCTGGGGGCGGTGGGATTCTACCTGATTGTCAAAAAGGCCCGACAGGGACCGGATTGAAGATTTTGGATTTTGGATTTTGGATTTTGGATTGGGGATGAAAAATAATTTCCAAAAAATGGTCTGCCATTTTTTGGAAAAAGGAGGCAGACATGGCATTGCAGGCAACCTGGTTCTTTCTGTGGGGGCTGCTCTGGGCGATCTTTTTCATCACCGACGGTTTTGACTTCGGGGTTGGAACCCTCTACCCCTTTCTCGGGAAAACCGAAACCGATAAGCGCATCATGATCAATGCCTTGGGACCGCTCTGGGACGGGAACGAGGTCTGGCTGATCACGGCCGGCGGGGTGACCTTTGCCGCCTTTCCTCCGGTCTATGCCACCATGTTCTCCACTTTGTACTCCCCGCTCATGCTGATCCTCTTTGCCCTCATCCTGCGGGGGGTGTCCTTTGAATTCCGGGCAAAGGCCGAATCAGCCTTTGGGAAACGAGTGTGGGACATCAGTATTTTTGTGGGCAGCTTCTTTCCGGCCCTGCTGTTCGGCGTGGCCTTTGCCAATATTTTCCAGGGAATTCCCTTTGACGCCGACCGCGTCTATCAGGGCACCCTGCTCACCCTGCTCAACCCCTACGGCCTGTTGGGAGGGTTGTTGTTTTTGAGCTTTTTCCTCATGCACGGGGCCCTGTGGCTGTGCATCAAGACGGATAACGATCTGCAGGCCCGGGCTGAAAAAGCCGCCCACACCCTCTGGGCCGCCTTTCTCGGCCTGGCGGTTTTCTTCCTGATTGCTTCGGCCTTTGCCACGGATCTCTTCACGAATTATTTCCAAAATCCGATCCTGTTCCTGCTGATCCTGTTGAATGTTCTGGCCATTTTTGCCGTGAAGTATTATATGAACAGGAAAGCCTTTTTCAAAGCCTGGTTTGCTTCCAGCCTGGCCTTTGTCTGCTGCACGTTTTTCGGGATCATCGGACTCTTTCCGAACATGTTCCCCTCCAGTCTTAACGCGGCCTACAATCTGACCGCCTTTAACGCCTCATCAAGTCCTTTGACCTTGAAAATCATGCTCATTGTGGTTATCCTGTTCATTCCCATTGTGCTTCTCTATCAAATCTGGGCCTACACCCTGTTCAAAGGCAAAGTGGGCGAAGACGATTTAGAGTATGAAGAGGCCTATTGAAGTCTCTAAACCAAAAGAAGGGAGATGCTATGGCGCAGCCGGAAGAAATGTATCAGTGTCAAACCGTGAATTGCGGCTACATCTACAATCCGGACAAGGGGGATCGCAAGGGCAAGATCCCTAAAGGGACCTTGTTTCAAGACCTGCCCGATGACTGGAAATGTCCGATTTGCGGAGCCGGGAAAAAAATGTTTAAACCTTTGGCTGGACCGGGATCCGCCGCTGAAGGCGGATGAACCCGGACAAACAGAAATGCATCAATTCCAACACACTCATGGAGGACAGTATGGACAAGTACGTATGCACCGTGTGCGGTTATGTGTATGACCCGGAAGCAGGCGATCCTGACAACGGCATCGAGCCCGGGACCAAATTCGAAGATCTGCCTGATGATTGGGAATGCCCGGTTTGCGGGGCTTCCAAAGAGGATTTTGAAAAAGAAGACTAATCCATTTTCAGCCCCCCGGATGCAACATCCGGGGGGCTGAAAATGGATATCACGGGAATTTTCAGAACGGCTTGTTCCCCGGATGGGAGAATGACGGAGAGTTCTGAACGTATTCCGACTGAATGGACAGTTCCGACTGGAGCCAGTCCTTGATGGCGCCTTCAACCGCAAAGACCCCTTTCAGGGACCCGTATTCAGAGCGGCAGCGCTGTTCCAGCTCCCGGGGCAGTTCGAGGACAGCGAGTTCCTCCGCCTCTTCAGAGCTGCGTTTGACAAGATAGACAACCGGCCTCTCGCCCCAGGTGTTCAGCACAAAATAATGGGCAACATCCTGAGGGGAACGAATGACATAGCTTCCCGAGGCCCAATTGTTCCCCCACTCCAGATACAGTCGGACGGCCTCCTCCGGTGTCATCTCCCAGTCGATGTCATCAATCAGGGCGCTGTCCTGCTTGATATGGTCCAGACTGAGCATTGTCGCCTCCTTTTGTCACGAAGTTACGAAGTCTGAAATTCTCCAAATTGTTTGCAATTTTCGTACCATGCCCAGCCTGCACAGGACATCATCCCGACGTATCCGGACGTTTTCCAGAAAAACCTCTCTCCAGACTGATCATCACCATACACTGGATCACGGCCATCCTCCTCGCCCCTTTGGGCACGTACTCTATTCCCTTTGCCATTGCCGCCTGGTGCTGCTATTGTTTCATCCTGTACATGATGCTCTTCAGCAAAGGGACCCGGAACACACCTCTGACCTGAAAAGGACGGACAATGAACCTGACCCCGCTGTTCAAACCCAGGACCATGGCTGTCTGCGGTGTCTCACTCAGCAATGAGGCCCACCCGGCCAATGTCATCTACACCAAAAACAACCTGCGCTATCCCATTGCAAGCTATGCGCTGAACCCCAAAGGCGGCACCTTTCAACGGGAGCCGCTCTACCCGAATTTTTCGGAACTCCCCTCCAGAATCGACCTGGCGGTCATCGCCACCCGGGCCGAAGCCGTGGAAGCCGTCCTGACCGACTGTCTCAAGAACGGGGTCGGCGGGGCGGTGATCGTCTCCGCCGGGTTTGCCGAAGCCGGCAAGCACAGACTGCAGGAGCGCATCACCCGCATGGCCCTGGAGGCCTCCTTTCCGATCATCGGTCCCAACTGCCTGGGCATCCACCGCCCCGGGCAGTTCGACACCCTGTTTCTGCCCAGTGAACGTCTGGTCCGGCCGGACAAGGGCAATCTGGCCTTTATCAGTCAAAGCGGCGGCGTGCTGGTGGATCAAATGCTCAAATTCGCCGGGCAGGGCATCGGCCTCTCCGCCGGGGTGAGTTTCGGGAATAAGGCCGTGGTCCGGGAAATTGATCTTTTGGCCTATTTTGACCGCGATCCGTCCACCCGGGTCATGGCCTTTTATATTGAAGGATTCGCCGAGAATGAAGGCCGGCATTTCGTTCAGGCCGCCCGGGCCTGCAGCAAACCCGTGGTGGTCATGAAATCCGGCAAAAGTCCCGGAGGGTCCAAAGCCGCTGCCAGCCACACCGCTTCCATGGCCGGTGATTACCGGGTTTTCACAGAAGTCATGCAGCAGCACTCCATTGCCGTGGCCAAAGATGAACACGAACTCGGAGCCTTTTGCGAATCCCTGTCCACTTTCGACAGGCCCATCGAGGGCCGGATCGGCATTGTCACCGTCAGCGGCGGGCACGGCGTGGTGGCCGTGGACACCTGCTCGGAGCGCGGTCTGCAGGTTCCGGCCCTGTCCCGGGCCACCCGGGAAGCCATCCTGGCCCGGCTCAATCCCAGTATTCAAGAAATCGCCTCTCTGGAGAATCCCGTGGACCTGACCGGAAGCTCCTGTGACAGCGACTTTGTGGCTGTGGCCGATATCCTGAGCCGTTCCCCGGAGGTGGACGCCGTTCTGATCCTCCTGCTGCCCTACTCTCCGGGCATCAGCACCGATATCAGCGCGAAATTGAGCCATGTGCATCAGCGGGAGGGCAAACCCATGGTGGCCTATCTGCCCAAAGATGAAAAGTACAGAATCATTCTCGAAGGCTTTGAACTCTACAATATACCGGTTTCGCCATCCATTGAAGGCAGTGTGCTCATGCTCGAGGCCTTGAGGAGGTGCAAAAAATGCTGAATGCCCAAGGAAAGGCCATCATCCGGAGAGGAAAAAGCAGGGGCTGGATTGTCGAACCCGAAGCCAAGACCCTGCTCAGGATCAACAATTTTGCCGTGCCCGACTTTCTCTGGACGACGCAGCTGCAGGAGGCCGAAGCCTTTGCCGATGAACACGGCTTTCCCCTGGCCATGAAGATTGTGTCCTCGGCCATCCTCCATAAAAGCGAAGCCGGCGGCGTCGTCCTGGGGATCGACAGCCTGGAGCACCTCCGGGAGCATTTTGAGCGCTTCCAGGCCTTTGACGGGTTCGAAGGGGTCCTGCTGGAAGAAATGGTCCAGGGGAGCGCCGAAGTGATCATCGGCTCCAAGACCGATCAACAGTTCGGTCCTGTGGTGCTCTTGGGAATCGGTGGGACCGGGGTCGAGATCTACAATGATGCGGTGCTGCGCATGGCTCCGCTCACCGAGACAGATGTGCGCGCTATGTTCGACGCCCTCCAGGGCAAAGAGCTCTTGACCGGTTTCCGGGGCGGCAGCGGCATCAATATTGCATATCTCCAACAGATGCTCATCCGGTTTTCCAATCTGGTGATGGAGCTGACAGACATTGAGTCCATTGACCTGAATCCGGTCATCTGCTCCAGGGAGCGGGCCGTGATTGCCGACGCCCGGTTTATCCTCAGGTCTGAATGAACCAAAGCTCATTCAGACCTGAGGATAAACCCAGCAAATGAATGGGTTCCACGCTCTCAAACAGAGTCTTTGAGCAGGGAGTGTATTGTACGATTTCCATTGTATCAACCAACCCTAACTCTATCGAAAAATTGGTCTGCCACTTTTTCGATAAAGGAGGAAACACATGATCAGCACCAACATGGAAACGGCCTTGAACGAGCAGATCAATGCGGAGACCTACTCCGCCTATCTCTACCTGGCCATGGCCGCCTATTTCCAAGATCAGGGGCTGCCCGGGTTTTCCGCCTGGATGAAGGCCCAGGCCCAGGAAGAATTATTCCACGCCATGAAATTCTTCAATTATGTCAATGAGCGGGGCGGGCGGGTCCAGCTTGGCGCCATTGCTGAACCGCCGCTGGAGTGGACGTCGGTGGTGGATGTTTTTGAAGCCACCCTGGATCACGAAAAGCATGTCACCAGTTTGATCAACGCCCTGGTGGATCAGGCCATTGCAGAAAAAGACCATGCCACGAACAATTTTCTGCAATGGTTCGTGGGCGAGCAGGTGGAAGAAGAAGACACCGCATCCGATATTTTGAACAAGCTGAAGCTTATGGGACAGGCGGCCGGCGGCCTGTTCATGCTGGACCGGGAACTCGGGCAGCGGACCTTTGTACCGCCTGCCGCTGACCAGGAATAATTTTCATCATGGTATCGGAAAAGGTGCCTGCACCTTTTCCGATACAGGAGGGCACTATGGGCACAGTTCTTGTTGTTTGCGCCTCCCGGGCGGGGCAGACCAAAAAAATCGGGGAGTTGATCGCCGAAGGCGTTCGCATGGGAGGCCACGAGGCCAAGGTGGTCAAAACCAGCGACGTCAAAAGTGAAACCGATCTGCAGGGCTACGACGGCTATGTCTTTGGATCGGCCACCTATCACGGCGACATGCTGCAGGGCATGAAACAGCTGCTCTTTCTGGTGGAAAAGGCGGGCCTGGAAGGCAAAGCCGGCGGGTCTTTCGGGGCCTATGGCTGGAGCGGGGAAGCCCCCGGACGGATCTTCCAGACCATGCTCAATATTTTTCGGATGGACATGGTGGATTCCCACCTGCAGCTCAAATCAAGCGCGCTGGGTGGTGGAAAACAGTTAGCCCAGGACTATGGGAGATCCATCGCCGAAAAAATTTAAAAAGCATGTGATGCTGTTGCGCACATCAGTGATCAAGACCTCACTGGAAGTTCAACGGCTTTTTAAATTTTTTATAAGGATTTCGGGGGCTGAGAGCCCCGGAAATCCGGAGAGAGGGTGTTTTCACAAAATGCTGTGATATGGTGGGTATACCTTTTTGATTTTCTTATCTTCAGCAATATTCAATCTTCAATATTCAATCTTCAATTCGATCGGTATATCTTCTTGATTTTCTTATCTTCAGCAATATTCAATCTTCAATCTTCAATCTTCAATTCGATCGGTATATCTTCTTGATTTTCTTATCTTCAGCAATAT
>CAZUMF010000021.1:0-2209 GCA_964621385.1 uncultured Desulfohalobiaceae bacterium | reverse complement strand
TCAATCTTCAATTCGATCGGAACGGTTTTACCGTTCCGTTTTTTTAGATTTCAAGGGCCAAGTGCTGAAGCTGTTCCTTGATATCACTGAACTTCCGCCCTTCACCCATGAAACGGACCACTTTATTGAAGCCGGTAGTATCGCCGAGCATGATGCAGCCTGCAATTTTGTCCTGATCGTCGATCACGATTTTTTTATAGATGCGCTCTTTGGCAACCATCACCGCCTGCAGTTTGTTGTCGGAATCGATGTTCCCGGCCGAACCAAGCTCAACCCCAAGGACTTTCAAGGTATTGGCCATGGTGGTCCCCTGATACAGGCTTTCCTGACCGGCCATATTCAGGCCGGCCATTTGTCCCTGTTCCATGGCCGCCGGCCAGATGCCGTAATTCATGCGCCGAAACTCCGCCACATCCCCCGCAGCATAGACATCCTTACAGCTGGTTCGCAGATGGCTGTCTACTTTGATGCCGCGATCAACCTCGATTCCCATGCTCTGGGCCGGCTCGAGATTCGGGCGGATGCCGGCCGAGATGAGCGCCAGACCGGCCTCCAGGGATGCCCCACCCTCCAGACGGACGGATTCCACACGCTCCTGACCGGCGATTTCACTGGTTTTGGCACCAAGGTAAAACGTAAACCCCTTTTCCTCTAAGATCAATCGAAGCCGTTTGGCCCCTTCATCATCCAGCTGCCTGGGCAGGAGCCTGGGAAAGAACTCCACCACCTGCACGTCCTTGCCCTGCTTGAGCAGGCCGTGCCCCGCTTCCAGCCCCAGCAGGCCACCACCGATAAGCACCACTTTCTGGACATCCCGGGCATAGGCCAGGGTGTCCCGGTAGTCCTGAAGGGTGCGCAGCGTAAAAACACCTTGTGTGTCAGCCCCTTGGATGGGGGGAACAAAAGAGTGACTGCCGTTGGCCAGAAGCAGGACATCATAGGAAAAGGTCTGGCCGTCGGCTGTGCGCAGGACTTTTTGTTCGGGATCACCGGAAACCACCGTGAGGCCGAGTTTGAGATCGATCCTGTTGTCCTGGTACCAGCCTTCTTTTTTCCCGAAAAGCTTCTCCTCGGGCACATCTCCGGCCAGGTATTCATTCAAGCGCAGGCGGTAGTAAAACGGCATCTCTTCATCCGTCAGAATCGTAATCGGTCCGTCCGGATCAAACCTGCGAACATTTTCAGCCGCCGTGGTTCCGGCCACGCCGTTGCCCACAATCACATAGTGCGTCATAGTCCCCCCAGTTGAACAGCTACTTGCTTTTCCCGCCGATGCGCGGGTCTTTGCCTTCAAACTCACAGTCCGGGGTGTAACAGGTGTTGTCCAGAAACTGGCACTTCTGCTGACAGCTCGGACATTGCTCCGGCGGTGTGTCCGCCTGCAGTTCATACCCGCAATTGCTGCACTTCCAATTGTTCATACGCTGAGGCCTCCTTTGCCGGGCCGCTCAAGGGCTTTCCCTGAGCGGCCTCTGCTGGGCTTGTTTATTTTTTCCAATGGCCGTGGACATTGCAGTATTCACGCGCCGTGACCTGCCCGGCCTCGATGCAAAACATCGCCTCCGGGGCCTGACCCGGCTTGAGGAACTCGGTGTAGACCTTGCCGTCGGCAACAAGCTCAATCCATTCAATATAGTGCTTTTCTTCCATGGGATGGGCCACTTCCCCGACTTTCACTTTATAGCCGCCATCCACCTTTTCCACCACCGGAACGTGCTTTTCCTTGGCCGCGTCCACTGTATTTTCATCCATGAGCTTCATGGGCTGACCGCAGCAGACCAGTTCCCCGGCGCCGCCATGAAAAACTTCTACAATATTCCCGCAGGCCTCGCATTTGTAAATCTCAAGTCGCTCTGCCATGTCAATTCCTCCTGTGTTGGACGCTGAATCCTTTCAGCGTGTTTGGTTTGCGCTTCTGAGCGCAAACTGGATTTCAGTAATTCTCCCCAAGCAGTTCAAAATGATCCCTCGGATGCGCGCAAGCCGGGCAGGAAGCCGGCGCACAGTCAGCTTCGTGCAGGTATCCGCAGTTTCTGCAACGCCAGGTCACGGACTCCCCGCGGGTGAAGACCCGATCCGCCTCAATATTGGCCGCCAGATCCAGGTAGCGCTTTTCATGCTGCTTTTCAGCCACGGCAATGGCTTCAAAGATCTTGGCGATATCCTCAAAGCCCTCTTCCCGTGCGGTCTTGGCAAAGCCAGGATACAT
>CAZUMF010000020.1:0-31801 GCA_964621385.1 uncultured Desulfohalobiaceae bacterium | reverse complement strand
CCATGGCCGCGGGCAGCCAGGAATGAAAGGGCATGATCCCGGCCTTGGCAAACCCCAGGACAAACATCAGGAGCAAAACCAGCAGAGCGGATCCGGAGGCCTCCCCGTTCAGAATCCCCTGCACTGTGAAATCAAGGGTCCCGGTCAGGTGATAGCAGATGAGCAGGGCCGGCAGGATCAGACCGATGGAGGTCCCCAGGATAAAGACCAGATATTTGCGGCCCGAGATCCTGGCTTCCTGGTCCTGATGGTGGGTGACCAGGGGATAGGTGGCCAGGGAGAGCAGTTCATAGAACAGATACAGGGTCAGAAGATTCGCGGAAAAGGCCACGCCGATGGTGGCTGACAGAGCCAGTGCAAAAAAAACAAAATACCTGGTTTGGCCGTGCTCCTGCAGACCCCGCATATACCCGATGGAATAGAGACTGGTCACGATCCACAAAAACGAAGCCACCAGGGCAAAGAGCATCCCCAGACCATCGACCCTGAAGGCCAGACCCACCCCGGGAGCGATGCTCACCAGATGCAAAACGAATTCCCGCCCCTGGAGCACGGCCGGCAGCATGGACAGTACCAGCAGAAATTTGCCGATGGCCGCGAAAAACGTCCAGACCTCCCGGACATTGGGCCGCTGCCCCGACGACATCAGCACGGGGATGACGCCTAAGGAGACGGCAACAGCCAGCAGGGGGCGGAGCGAAATGATCTGGTCCATGACGAGGCTTCACAATGAGGATTGAAGATTGCGAAACAGTCCCGAAAGCCGTTTTCACGGGCGCATCAAAATACCGTTTTCGGATTTCAGCGCCGGGCTCCGGCCGTGCGGACCGGCCGATTTGATCAGTGAGTTCAGGGGACCGGATACAGACCCAGAAAGGGGGCAATGAGCCCCTGCACCACAGCGTCGACAGACAGTCCCACGGCAAGCAGAGAGACGCTGACCAGCCCCAGCGGGATGAGCATGCAGACCGGCGCTTCCCTGATCCGGGTGTTCTGATGCTCCATGCTTTGGGCTGGTGTCTCGAAAAAACCGATTTCAATAATCCGAAAAAAGAGCACCGCGCAGATCAGGCTGCTGAGGATCAAGGCCGCCACAAAATGATAGGCCCCGGCTTCCAGTCCGGCCAGAACCAGGTACCATTTGCTGAAAAATCCGCAGGTCGGCGGAACCCCGATGATGCTCAGGCCGGCCAGAACACAGGCGGCCATGGTCCAGGGCATTCTGGCGAAAAGGCCCTGAAGGTCCTGAAAATCAACGCTGCGCAGCCGATAGAGCAGATTCCCCAGGACCAGAAACAAGGCAAAGGTCATCAGGGCGTCATTGAGGATATGCAGCACAGCACCGGTAAACCCGAGTTCATTGCCCAGCCAGGCCCCGCCCACCATATATCCGATTTCAGAGACAATGACATAAGCGAACATCTTTCTGAGATCGCGCTGGGCCAGGGCCATGACCGCTCCGGCCAGAACGGCCAGGCTGGCCAGCCAGACAACGACCCGGGACAGATCAAGCTGTTCAAAAACATACTCCAGGCCAAAGACCGTGAACATGAGCCGGATCATGACGTAGACCATGACCTTGGTCATCAGGGGCGCAATAACCCGGGACACTGCCACCGGGGCATAGGTATAGGCATTGGGCAGCCAGACATGAAGGGGGAACAGGGCCATTTTGATCCAGATGCCCAGCATGCAGAAGACAAAGGCCACCAGAACCGCGGATGAATCATGCAGGGCCGGCAGCAGCCCGGCCACATCCACCATGTTCAAGGAACCGGTCATGATATAGAGATAGCCAACGCCCAGGAGATAAAAACTCGCGCCGATCACGCCGATGAACAGATAGTTCAAGCTGGACAGCGGGCCGCGGTCGCGATCGCCCATGGCGATCAGAGCATAACTCGTCAGAGAGGTGATCTCCAGGAGCACATACAGATTGAACAGATCGCCGGTGGCCGCCACCCCGAAGAGTCCGGTCACAAACAAAAGGGAGATGGCGTAAAACGTGCCGAAACGATCCGGCAGGTCCCGGAGCACCGCCTGGTGACTGGCCACCAGGTTCAACAGGGCGATGCAGGCAATGATCAGGATCACCAGGACGCTGAGGGCGTCGATCCGGTATTCGATGCCAAAGGGCGGTGCCCAGCCCCCCATGGTGTATTGAACCACGCCCGACTGTCTCACCCGGAGCACAAGCTCCAGGGCCGCCAACAGGGACACGAACAGCCCGAGCAGAGCCGTGGGAAAACAGAGTCGTCGCTCCAGCCAGCTGAACACGCTGCAGAACAGGGCAGCCAAAAAAGGAGCGAGAATGAGAAGGGCCGGAGCAACACTGTCCATGAAACACGTTATTTCTGCGTCAGACGCATCCGGATTTCGTCTTCTTCCAGGGTTTGATAGCGCTGATAGACCTTCACCGCCAGGGCCAAGGCCACGCCGAAGGTGGCCACTGAAACAACAATCGCGGTCAACATGAGGACATGGGGCAGGGGATTGATATAATCCGCAGCATGGATTACGAGTTTTTCCCCTGCATGGCCGCTTCCATGGGCATGTTCAATGATGGGAATGGTGGCCCCTTTTTTATATCCGATGGAAACGTAAAAGAGGATGATCGACGTCTGGAAGATATTCATGCCCACCAGCTTCTTGATGAGATTATTCTTCACGATCATGGCGTAGAGACCGATCATCATCAAAATGATGTACAGCCAGTAATTGTACTTGGCCACGATATGGGTCAGGATCTCAGGCATGGTATTTTCGATTTGCGATTGTCGATATGCGAATGCAGATTGTCGATATTATTTGAGATTTAACACATTATACGATTAAGCTTTTATGGTGTTCATGTAAAACAATGACTGCCGGTTTGATCAGTACAGACACGTTGTTTTTCCAAAAGGCTGTCGCGTTCAACCGTCATTGCTCGCCCAGTTAAATGCCGCTTTACGGCACTGGCCTTTGGCCAGTATTTAACCGGGCGAGGCGTCTTCGCCGAAGCAATCCCTGACAAGAGGCTTTTCTGAAAGATTGCTTCGCTTCGCTCGCAATGACGAGCGTTGATCAAGGCTTGGAACTGTGACTCCATTCGTCTGAAGTTTCCTTTGAGGGTTTAACGCATTGATATAGCGTTATCTTTATCTTCCTGACACCAGACACCTGAAATCAGAAACCAAAATCCAAAATCCAAAATCCAAAATCCAAAATCTCAAAGCCCCTCATCGTGCCGGCCGGCCGAGGCGATGTTCACATAGATCACCGCCATGACCGCCATAACCGCTATGCCGACCCCGATCTCCACCCCGAGCATGCCCAGGGCCCGCACATGGACCGGATCAACCGGCACAATCCCGGACAGACGGCTGTAGTCAAGGAATTCGCCCCCCAGAAACATGCAGAGTACGCCCAATCCGGCGTAGATGAGCACCCCCAGCACGCACAAAAATCCCAGAAAGCGCTCTTTGACCCGCTGCACGGCGGTGCGGAGATTATAGGAAATGGCCAGGAGAATGAGGCTGGAGCCAAAAATAACCCCCCCCTGAAACCCGCCCCCGGGACTGAAGTCCCCATGGGCCACCACATACAGGGCATAGATCTGGATAAAGGGGATCAGAATCCGGCAGACGGTCTTGATCACCAGATCGTAGGGCACCCAATCGGCATCCATGAGTTCGAATTCATTGCCGATGGGAAGCGATTTGCGGCTGTTTTTGAAATGCAGGATCACCCCTGTGGGGATATGCCGGTAATAGCGGTCGGTTTCAGGCTTGTAGTGCCGCAAGAGCAGCAGACAGGCCAGCCCGGCACAGAAAATGACCGCGGTTTCAAACAGGGTGTCAAATGAGCGGTAATCCGCGAGCACCGCGGTCACCAGGTTTGGCACCCCGGTCTCAGCCCAAGCCTCTTCAATATAATGAGGCGAGAGGTGCCGGCTGGCCGGGGAAGCGGGATCACCCCAGCTGGGAAACTCCCCGGAGGCATACAGCAGCAGTCCGCCGCACAGGGAGACAATCACAAGCCCGACAAACTTCAATCCTTGGTCCTCCTTGTGGTTCGGAAGACCGCCGCCACAAAAAAGACAGTGCTGACGCCGGCCCCCACCGAAGCCTCTGTGAAAGCGACATCCACGGCGCCCATCCCGGCCCAGAGCAGACACATCATAAAGCTGTAGGCCCCGAAAAGGATCGCGGTACTCAAAAGGTCTTTCACGGAAATCGCGGCCAGAGCACAAAAAATCACCAAGGTCAGGATGAACAGGTCCAGCTGCCAGTGCATGGCCCTAGCTCCTTTTCGTTTTGGTCCAGGGGGTGAGTCCGGCCCTGATGCCGGCGTCCACAATGGAATGGGTCGCGGTTGGGCTGGAGAGAAAGACAAAAAAAACAATGAGCATCAACTTCAGACTGACCAGAACCGAGGACAGGGACCAATGCTCCAGATTATACAGCGCCAGGCCCAGAACCACGGCCATGATCCCCATGGTATCCAGTTTTCCGGCCGGATGCAGCCGGCTGTAAAAATCCGGCATGCGAATGATCCCCACGGAGCCGCCGGTGAAAAACAGCAGGCCGAACAGCAGGCAGATCACCACCAGAATATTAATCAGCAGCATGAATCACATCCTGTTTTGTAGATTGTCTATGTTCAATGTTCATACTGTTCTCTCTGAACTCCGACATCCGACACCCGACCTCCGACCTCTATCTCCCTCACTCCTCGCTCCGCACTTTTTCGCTCTCGCCATACAAGCCCTTTCGCTTGTGGAAATAGCGAGAAGCGGCAAGGACGGCGATGAAATTCAAAAAGGCATAGGCCAGGGCGATATCCACGAACATTTCCACCCGGCCGTAGATCATGCCGATGAGCAGGAGAAGGACCACAGTCTTGCTGCCGATGGCATTGACCCCCACCAGTCGATCCAGGACCGTCGGCCCGAAAATTCCCCTGTACAGGGAAAAGAGCATCAACACGCACAGAAACAGAGCCGTCCCGAGAAAGAGGACATTCATAGAAAAAGTACAGAGCTCTTCACCAAGAGCTAAAGTTTGAGTCATTTTTTGGACAACTATCTGCTTATTGTAAATTCGAAGCACGAAACCCGAAATTCGAATTTCGATATTTTGTCCAATCTTAACAACATTTCAATTATTGCTAATTATTTTAAAAGTTTAATGTTCAAAGCCGTAATGTCTGTACGAAGTCTAACGTGAGCCTTCACGAGAATGATTTCCTGTGACGCCTTGATTTTCTTTTCCTCAGCACTATTCAATCTTCAATAGTCACTTTTCAATCCTCTCGACCTCGTCTCCAAAGACCGCGGCCACTTTGTTCAGCATCTCCCCGGGCAGGGTCCGGGAGGATTTGCGGTCAATGGCGTGGACAGTGAAATGCCCTTCGCTGTTCGCGGTCACGGTAATGGTCCCGGGTGTCAGGGTAATGGAATTGGCCATGGTCACGATGGACATATCCTTGCACAAGCCGGTCCTGATGGAAACGATGTGCGGGTCAATCAAATCATGGATTCTGGGGTGAAACACCAGACGCAGCAGATGGAAATTGGCTTTGAATATCTCCAGGATGAGCCAGGGGATATAGCCGAAAAAACGGAGGGAACTCAAAAAATAACTTCGATGAAAGCCGGGAAACAGGAGATCATGAAAGAAAAAAGCCACCAGGAAACTGGCCAAAAGGCCCAAACCAAGGAGCAGGGGCTCAAATTTTCCGGAAAGCACCAGCCACAGAGCGAACAAAAAGACAAAGGTGCAGACAAAGGAAAGCGCCGACTGCAACCGGCGCATCAGCACCCTTTCTTTAGGCAAACCCGATTGTTCTCTGCGGCCGTCTGGTGCAACAGTACTCAAAAACCCTCCCCCGGGTCTGCCGTCGGCTATTCATTCACCCCGTAAAACTTTTTCAATCGTTCAAAAGCCTTTTTCATTTTGCCTTCCGTTTTGGCCGCCGCAGCCGCATTCAACTCTCCCTGATCCTGTGTTTCCTTCTGATGACGGTATTCAGCGGCTTCATTGATGGTTTTGACCAGGGTCTCGTAATCCACCGGCTTGGACAAAAATTGAAAGGCGTTATATTTGCCGCTTTCCAGGGCGTGCTCCACACTGCCGTATCCAGTCAGGACGATACACGGCAGATTGGGCTGCAGTTCCTTGAGTCTTTTCTGGACTTCTATTCCGTCAATTCCAGGCATCTTCAAATCCACGATCGCCACGTCAAAATCTTCATCCGCCGCCGCTTCCACACCCTCTTCCCCGGAAAAGGTCGTCCTGACTTCATAGCCGTCGAGGACAAGCCGCTTGGCCAGATATTTCAAAAACGTCTGTTCGTCGTCGACAAATAAAAGCTTCATACATTGATCCAGTTGTCATGGGCAGCAAGCATAAAAGAGCCAAACTTTCAGTAGCCTGGGAGGCCGATTTTGTCAAACACCCCCAGCCGGGTCCTGCACAAAGCTCAGGACGCTTTGTCTGCGACAGATGAACCGGGCACGAGCAGCACTGGACAGAGAGCTGTCTCCGCCAGTTCCACCGGGACGCTTTTGCGCAGGGTGCCTTCAAAAATCCTTTTCTGGGGAATCCCGGTCACAATAAGGCTCGACTGGCAATCCCGGGCTGCCCGTTGGATCTCTTTTCCGGACTCCCCGACATACACATGCGCTTGAGCGGAAATGGCAGCGGCTTCCAACTGTTCACACACGGTTTCCAGTCGCTTTCTTTGTTCCTTTCGGGTCTTCTGAACCCCCATGGCCGATTCCCCTTTCAGGTCCTGCTCTCTGGCCACATGGATCACATCCACCTTGGTGACAATCTCTTTCAAGGAAATGAGATAGTCGAGTATTCTCTGCTCGCCGGGCAGCCAGTTCAAGGCCACAAGCGGACGGTGAAACGGGTTTTCCGTCAAGCGCTTGTCCTCTGACGGGAAATTGATCACCAGGACCGGCACCGGAGTCCTGTGAATGAGTTCTGCAATATCCGAACCGGAAACCAGCTGTCGCAGGCGATTTTTTTCCGAGTTGCCGATGACCGTCAGATCAATGCCTTCTTTGTCCACCGCGGACAGCACCTGAGAGACCACGCTGCCGACCACGATATACACCCCGACTTCCATGCCCTGTTCAAAGAGGTTCTCGGCCCAGTCGATGAAGCGGATATTGGCCTTTTCCCGCAGCTTGATTTCCTCGGTTTTCTTATACCCCACCCCCCGCTGGAACGCGACTTTGTCCCTCTGGATCACATACAGGAACACGATATGCTCCAAAGACGCCCGGCGCAGCTCCAGGAAAAGCTGGAGCGTATCGAAACGCAGATCCTCAAACTGGGTGACAAACAACAATTTCCGTATACTTTCTGTGGTCATAAACCGTCAATTCTCAACGTTTTTCAAGGTTTCCCGGATGGTATGGGCCAGTTCATCAGCCTCCACAGGCTTCTCCAGATAGGCTTCAGGCTCGGGAACAGCGTCCTCGCCAAACTCGCTCAAGGCGTCCTGGGACTTTAAAAACGAGCGCCTGGAAATCCCGGAGAGGATGATGACCGGAATATCCTGCCATTGTGCATCGGTCTTCATGGCTCTATACATTTTGATGCCGCTTTGTTTGGGCATCAAAACATCGAGGACCACCAGATCCGGACGCTCTTTTTCCAAAAGGGCCAGTCCCTCTTCTCCATTGGCGGCTGTGAGCGGTTCAAATCCGTTCTCCTCGGCCACGGTCTTGTTAAAGAGCATAACATCCGGATCATCATCCACCAAGAGTATCTTTGCAGGCATTGCCGTCACTCCTTATAAATTTTAAGACCGTATCCGTTATACCCTTTAAGAAAATGTTTTTGGATAGAGCCATTGTAACTTCTTGATTTTCTTATATTCAGCAATATTAAATCTTCAATATTCAATTGTAAATCCTATAGGGGAGACGGATACTGAACCTCGACCCCTGACCAGGCGCCGAATCCACCGAGATGCTCCCGTCATGCTCTTCAATGAGCTTCCGGGTCACCAAGAGCCCGAGACCGGTGCCCTTGGCCCCCTTTGTGCTGAAAAAAGAGGTAAACAGGGTCTCCTGAATATCCCGGTCCATGCCGCAGCCGTTATCAATGACGTCAACCCGGAGCCGGTTGCCGGGTTCGGCCCGGGTGCGCAGGGTGATCCGCGGATTTTCAACACCCCCGTCCTGGGTGAGACAGGCATCCAAAGCATTGGACAGGAGGTTGGATAAAGCGCGGTGCAGGGTGTGCGGATCCAGGGACACTTCCTCAATGGATGCATCCAGATCCTTGTGGATCTCCACGGCATTTTCCCTGGCGATTTCCGAAAACAAGTCACAGACATCCGTGACGATGGCATTGGGAGAACACGTGGTGTATTCCGGCTCGCGCTCCTTTGAATAGCTCAAGAGGTCCAGGACCAGATCCGAGGTGCGGTCGATATTCCGCTTGACCATCTGCCAGCCCTCTTGCAGTTTGTCCATGTCATTCTTGTGCAGACCGGATTCCAGGAGATAGCGCCCTCCTTTGAACCCATGCAGGATGTTTTTGATGCCGTGGGCCAGTCCGGCCACGGTTTGCCCGATGGCCGCCAGACGTTCGGACCGGATGAGTTCCTGCTCCAGCTTTTTGATTTCCCGCAGATCCTGAAAGAAAGAAACACTCCCCACGACCGTGTCCTGCTCAAAGAGAATGGAGCCGGAAAAACGGACCGGCACCTCCTCCGTCTGCTTGCTGCGGATGCTTGCTTCCCGCCAGGGGAGATCCTTGAAGGCGTTCTGTTCCATGCCCTCCTGGATGGACACGGCGATATCCCGGGGCAGGACGTCGGCCAGGGTTTTCCTGGAGACGATCTCCTCCCGGGTGTAGCCGAAGATACGTTCGGCCTCCGGATTGAAGATGACCACCTTCAGGTCCTCATTCGTGGCCACGATCCCGTCGTTGGAACTTTTGATCAATTTGCTTTGAAAAGACGACTTCCTCTGGATCTCCCGGGTCGCCTCCTCAACTTTCTCTTCCAGTTTTGTGGTATATTCTTCAAGCTGCTTCCGGATCTCGATTTTGCCTTCAGCCCGTTTCAAGGCGATGCTCAAGGCTTCATCAATCACCGGTTTATTGATAAAGTCAGAGGCGTCGTGCTGCAGCGCTTCAATGGAAGAATCCATATCCCCGTGGCCGGTGATGATGATCACCTCGGTCTCCGGGCTTTCAGCCTTGATTTTTTTCAAAAGCTTCAACCCGTCCATGACCGGCATTTTGATATCCGTCAAGACGATATCCGGGCGCTCTTGACGAAAAACATCAAGCCCTTCCTGTCCATTGGCTGCGGTCACCACCGCGTAGCCATCGTACTGCAAAGACCTGGCCAGCACCCGGACAATCGCTTCTTCGTCTTCTACCAAGAGTACTGTATACATCCTTCAGCCATCCCCGCGCTGCAATCCCTGTTCCCGGCCCTGCCTCAGGCCTGAGCCGGAAAGCGGAGTTCAAAGGTCGTGCCCTTGCCCAATTCGCTGCTGACCTCTATTCTGCCTTGATAATCCTGAATAATCCCGTAGCTGATGCTCACGCCCAACCCCGTGCCCTTGCCCACCTCCTTGGTGGTGAAAAAGGGTTCGAACATCTTGTCTATCAATTCCTGCGTCATGCCGATACCGGTGTCGGCAACAGTGACCAGAACCTCCCCGTCCTTGGCCCTGGAGCTCACCCGCAACAGTTTCTCCACAGATTGCCCCTCTGCCTGCTGCTGTTTTTCATCCATGGCATCCAGGGCATTGTTCACCAGATTGACGATCACCTGCTCCAGACGGTTGTGCTCAGCCAGGATATCCGGTAGATCCGGGTCCAGGTCAAGCTCCAAGGCAACGCCGTGGGTTTTCAGTTGATGCCCCATGATTTTGAAGACATCGTTGATGGGATCGTTGATATTGATCCGGGTCTTGACCACTTCGGACTGTCTGGAAAAATCCCGCATGTGATTGATGATCCCGGCAGCCCGCTGGACATTGTCCTTGATGTCTCCGGCTATGGACTCCAATTCCGCATCATCGATCTGCTGCCCGCGCTTGAGCATCTTGGAAAAAAAATCGGCACACACCTGAATCACATTCAAGGGCTGGCTGATCTCGTGGGCCATGCCCGCCACCATCGTCCCCAGAGTGGTCATCTTGCTGGCCTGAATGAGTTGGGCGTCCTTTTCCACACTTTCGGTGATATCCGTGGTGGAGGCAATCAAAACATCCAGTTCGCCGTATTTGGCGCGGCTGACATTGATATTCACATAAAACGGACGGGCATTCTTGCGGTAATGCCGCTTTTTGGAAAAAAGAACCGACTGATCCGGCGCCAGGGTGTTCAGCCCCTGCTGCAGTTCCTGATCCTCCTCATTGCCGAGTTCAAGAAATGAGACTCCCTGCAGATCTTCTATGAGATAGCCGTAATGTTCCTGAACCCGTTTATTACAATCCATAATGTTCAAATTGCGGCTATCAAGGATGAAAATCGGATTGGGGTCGTTGTTGAACAGAGAACGATACTTTTCTTCCGATTTGATGTACTGCTCCTGAAGCAGGAAGTTTTCTACGGTCACCCCGATCCGGTTGCCCAGCAGTTCCAGGATGTTTTGCTTCTCGGGCAGGAAGAAATCCGATTGTCGGCTGCCGAGCAGAAGGATGCCGATGCTTTGGGCATATCGGGACTTCAAAGGAACACAAAGCACGGATCCGAACCCCGCCTCTGCCAGAGAGGCCAGCTTGCCGCCTTCTGCCTTGCGCAGGTGATTGTTGATCATGACCTGGCCGTCATGCTGCACATCATGAATCAAATCGGAAACATGCTGATTGAGCAGGTATCGACAGACCTCGTCGCTGCCAAGGGAAGACTCCAGGGTGAAGGTTCCATTGTCTTCCTTCAGGAACAAACAGGCGGTGTCCGTCTGCCAGTAATGATGAATATCTTTCAGGGTCGACTGAAGACGCTCTTGAAGCGGGATTGGAGCGCTCAGGGTCGTATACAGCGAGCAGAGCGTCGACAATTCATTGGTGTATTCCTGTTGCTGCTGTTCAGCCCGTTTTTCTTCGGTTCGATCCCACAGCGTTTCAATGGCCCCGATCAGGCTGCCGTCGTGCGCCTTGATCGGTGCAGCCGTGAAAAAACACCACCGGCCGCTCTCCCCTAAATTGGGAAAAAAGACCTCGGCCTCATAGGCCTCATCGATCAAAGCGGATTTTTTCCACTTTTCCCCATAATACTGCCAGAGGTCGCCTTCTTCATACTGATGCAGAATAACATCGGCCATGGTCGGACGCTCTTTTTCCCAAAAAGGGATGGACTGGCGCTTGCTGCCCACCATTTCTTTGGCCGTATACCCGGTCAAATTTTCCAAAGCCCTGTTCCAGTGCGTGACCACATGATCTCGGTTGATGACAAAGGTGGGAATCGTGCTGCCCTGAATGATCTGGGACATGGCCTTTTCACTTTCTTCGAGTTCTTTGGCGATATCCATCGAGTAATGGGCGCTGCGAATGACAATCCCTTCCAGCCTGTCGGAAAATTCCTCAAAACAGGCCTTGACCGTGGCATAGGAATCCAGATTGTCTTTGAGACGCCCCAAAATTTTTTCTTTTTCGCCCTCTATCTGCAAAAGATCCCACAGTGATAAAAATTCATAATGATCCACGAACCTGATGCTGGGAGGACGGAACTTGTCTATTTGTTCGGCCAGGGCGTCGTCCTTGATCAGATCGATTAAAATGTCCAGATCTTCAATTGCAAAAAGCTTTGTATAGTCCCGGGTGGTGAAGATGCCCATGTTCTCAGCCAGATCCCTGCCTTCCGCCTGATCGTTCGAATCGGCCACTCCCGCGATGTGCGGATTTTTCCCGACTAAATCATGGCTGGAGATCAAGGCGATGATCTGTCTGCACAGTTCCCCGCCTCCAATAAAGGCGATGTTGGCTCCGGAGAGTATATTGGGCATACCTGTCTCGGTTTAAAAAAAGATCAGGGTCACGATCAGAAAACAGGGAATGAGAATAATCAGGGAATACTTGATCATGTACCCGAAAAAACTGGGCATGGGCGTCCCCGCTTCCTCTGCAATGGAACGAACCATAAAATTCGGCGCATTGCCGATATAACTGAAGGCGCCGAAAAAGACGGCGCCGGCGGATATCGCCTGGAGGTACAGGGCTTTCTCGTTCATGAGGATGGATACGGCTTCAGGCTCGGGACAGCCCGAGCAGAAGGCCCCCGCAGCTGAATTGAAAAAAGTCAGATAGGTCGGGGCATTATCGAGGAAGGCGGACAGCATGCCGGTCATCCAATAATAATGATAAGGCTCTTGGGCCATGTTCATCAGAAAGGCCAGACTCCCCTGACTGCCTGCCTTGAGCAGCAGCAGACAGGGAATCATGGTGATAAAGATCCCGATGAACAGATAGCCGACTTCTAAAATCGGAAACCAGGTAAACTCGTTGTCTTCCCGTACCTTGCGCGGCGTCGCCAGCAGCGAGCAAACCCCCATGAACACCATGAGTCCGTCCCGCACCCAGTCCTGGATGGGACGGTGCACCCCGAAAGTATTCACCTCGCCCCAATGGACCGTGCCGCTCATGAGCACGGCCCCCACGATCCCTCCCAGAAAGAGAAAATTATAGGAGCCTTCGATTTTCAAGGGCTCTTTCACCCCGTCTTCCAGCAGGGCGCCGCCGTGTCCCTCCCGGTGATAGAAATAGCTGTCCAGGCCGAAATAGACCGCGAGCAGGAGCAGGACAACCAAGAGCATCTGCGGCAGGAGATTGGTGGTGGTCCAGAAAAACGAGACACCGTGCAGAAAACCGAGAAAAAGGGGCGGGTCGCCCAGGGGGGTGAGTGAACCGCCGATATTGGCAACCAGGAAAATAAAAAAAACCACCATGAAGGTCCGATTTTTCCGGTAATCATTGGCCCGCAAAAAAGGACGGATCATGAGCATGGCCGCTCCGGTGGTTCCCATCCAGGAAGCCAGGGCGGTCCCGATCACGAGCATCAGGGTATTCACCGGCGGCGTTCCCCGGAGGGAGCCCCGGATCAGGATGCCGCCGGAAACCGTGTACAGGGACCACAACAAAATGATGAAAGGGACATAGTCCGCCAGAAGGATGTGCAGGATTTCATAGACGGCTGCCGATCCAAAGGCGATGGTGAACGGGACGCCCAGGATGCCGGCCCAGAAAAAAGAGACCTTTGCAAAATGCTGATGCCAGAAATCCCCGGCAAGCAAAGGAAACAGGGCGATGGACAAAAGCATGCCCGCAAAGGGGATGCAGCTCCACAGGGGTAGAAGCAACCCCAGATTCTGATGGTTCGCCGCAGCTGCTTCCCCGTGTCCGGGTGCGGAGGATAACTGATGCGCCGTTCGAGCTTCCTGTTGGATCTCGATCGCGGAACCCGAGGCCCCGGTAACCTGCCGGCTCCCACCGGAAGACCCTGTCTCGGCTTGCACGGTCTGCATCCAAACAGTGCTCATGAGCACCATTGAGCAGCCAACAAACAGCATGGCCAGCAACAATCCCTGGAACCTCGACATGTCCCGTCCTTCACGTCAATTGAATCAAGATTGACCGGATCTTGGGGAGAGTTTAAACCCGGAGCGTGATTTTTGCAAGCCAAAAGGAAAGGACGGCTCGATCCCCGGCTGTCTCAATACAGCAGGAAATTGTTTCTTGCATCCCCCGGGAACACATGCTATTGAGCCGACATATTGCCCGGTAGCCGTGCTTCCTGAATGCGACTCCGGTCTTGGATTTTCTTTCCTGGAGCAAGCGACCGGCATCACATTATCAACCCGAGCCTAGCGCACCCGATCAAGGACAGTGATCAAGCAATGACCGACTTCACCCCAAGCGAACAGACCCGGCTGGAACAACAGTTTGTTTCCAAATTCTTCAACAATTCACCCATCGGCGTCTATATTTTCCAAAACAATGCGTTTCAGTTCGTTAATCCGGAATTTCTCCGTATCACCGGTTTTTCGGAACAGGAACTCCAGGAAAAAACCTCGCTGGGCATCGTCCACACTGAAGAAAAAGACGCCACCCGGCGCAAGGCGATTAAAATGCTCAAAGGGAAACGCCATACGCCCTACCAAACCAAGATCGTCACCAAAGGCGGTCAGACCAAATACATCCTGGAATCGGTCTGCTCCATCACGTTTAATGGCCGGCGGGCGACGCTCGGTTATTTCATGGACAACACCGAACAGGAACTCATCAAGCAGGCCCTGTGGGAATCGGAAGAGAAATTTGAAAAGGCCTTCCGCTCCAGCCCGGACTGGGTGGTTATCAGCACTCTGGATGACGGGATCTATCTGGAGGTGAACCAGAATTTTCTGCACACCACCGGATTTGAGCAATATGAGGTCATCGGCCGCAGTTCACTCCAACTCGGCGTCTGGGAAGACCCTGAACAAAGAGACGAACTGCATGACATCTTGAGAGAGCACGGACGGGTCTCCAATGCCGAGGTCAAGTTCCGGACCAAATCCGGCAAGATCATTCACGTGCTCTGGTCGGCCGAAGTCATTGAGTACAAAGGGAGAGAATGCCTGATCGCGGTCTCCCGGAACATTACCAACCGCAAGATCGCGGAACAAGAGAGGATCAATCGGGAAAAGCTGCAGGCCGTGCTGGAAACCGCAGGAGCGGCCTGTCATGAAATGACCCAGCCCCTGCAAACCATCTTCCTGTTGCTGGAGGCCATTCAAAAAGAGCATCCCGGGGATGAAACCGCCCGGGAACTCGAAGAACAGATTGCCCAGATCAGAACCATTACCTCAAAACTGCAGAACATCACCACGTACGAGACCAAAGATTATGTTCAAGGCTCAAAAATCATTGATCTGGATAAATCATCCTATCAATGCCCAGTGAACTTCAGCCGGCCTCCGGGCAAAAGCTGATTTTGAAGTCTGAAGTCCCATCATTGCAAAAAAAAAATTTGGGCATGCTCGTTGTACCGTCTCAATTTTCTAACATCTACCAATGCAGCAATGTTCAATCTTCAATCTTCAATATTCAATCCTCGGTCTGCCCTCAGTCCGACAACCCCAGTTTGCCGGCAATATTGTTGCGGACCCAGTTCCTGTCCCACCACTCGACAGGGTTCACCGGATATCCGCTGATCACAACGGCAAAATGCAGATGATCCCCGCCGGCCATACCCGTGGCACCGGTCCGTCCGATCACATCGCCTTTTTCCACCCGATCCCCTTTTTGAACAGCCATTTCAGAAAGATGGGCATACAAGGTCTGCAATCCCAGGCCATGATCAATGACCACCACCTGTCCATAGATTCCCAGCCAATCGGCAAACACGACACGGCCGCTATTGGAGGCCTCGACCCCGGCCCTGGCCAGAGAGGCGATATCCACACCCAGATGGGTCTGCCGGTCGATCTCCTGTCCCTGATACAAATAGGTTCGACGCGAGGCAAAACCGGATCGTCTGGCTCCTTTCTGCCGCAGGAAGCGCCCGGACCACAGCGGCCGGGAAGCGGTATTTCGGCCGATCGCCTGCAGGCGCTTCCGGTTTTCCTCTCGCATGATCCGGTTGACCTTGAGGAAAAGCTTGAGATGGTCCCGGGTTTCTGGAAAAGCCTCTTGAAAATGGACCATCTTGGTCTCCAGAAAGCGATCTGAAATGCGAATGCGAGTCTTGGGGAACTCCCGCCTGTTCAAATGGAAGCGAAAACCCGAGCGCTTGATGTTGCCGGCCCGGTCCTGCACCTGAACAAGCGGTTTTTCTGAATCCGCGTCCAGGGTATGGGGAACGGCAAAAAGACAATAATAGCGCCCTTCATCAGTTGCATAGGCCGGAAAAAAGGCATCGCCACAGACAACCCCTCCCTGTTCAATGGGCTCGGATGTCGAAAACCCAAGCAGGCCCGCCCCGCCCTGATTCAGATTATGCCGGAAGGTTTCCATTTGAATCCTGGGAGCCCGGGTGTCCAGAACCAGGCTGTAGTTCTGAACCTGTTCATTGCCCTGAAAAAAATTTTTCCAGGACCGATCGTTGGCCGACACCCGGACCTGCAATGATCCGTCTTCCAGTCCGAGCCCTTCAAGCTCAAGCTTGGTACGCCACTCCCGGACATCCTTGCCCAGATCCACAGTGACCGGTCTCTGGGTCCTTTGCCCTTGCATCACGGCCACGCTCACCCGGGAAAGCCCTGACTTGCTGTCCCGGACAATGACCTCCAGCGGGGTTTGTGCAGTGACAAACCCGGTTTTCGGGGACAACTCAACCCGGGGCAGTTCCTTTTCTGCATAAAAGACATAGGTGCCGCTCAAACCAACAATCACGAGCAACAGAAAAAAAAGGAGAAATTTCTTGCCGTTGTTTGAACTCATCTGTATTGGTTCCTGTGTAAAAGTGTTGAAGTCAATGTCCAGGCCCGGCAGACCCCCTCCGTTCTCCCGGGCATAGTTCCGGGAATGACAGTCAAGGCAATTTCAGATAGAGTGTCGAATTCAATGAGCGCAGTCAAAGAAACCCGTTCCACCATGAAATCAGCCTCGCGTAAAGCCCTCTCGTTTCAGAGATCCCTGTTGCAGCCCCTGGCGCTGATCGCCTGCCTGCTGGTCTACGGACTCCTTCTCTGCCTGCTGTGGCTGCCGCAGCTTCTTGACCACGAACCCATCCGCCGGGAACTCACCCGCAAGACCTCTCAGCTGCTTGGAACGCCCCTTAAGACCTCCGGCCTCCAGCTGACGCTCTTTCCCAGGCCTTTTTTGCACATCCACACCCTGCAGGTTCCTGTTTCAGAAACCCTGACCGTCCAGGTTGAAAGCCTGCAGGTCTTTTTGTCATGGAAAGACCTGCTTGTGGGAAAAACCGGTATCAAAGAACTGGAGATCGGATCTCCACAGATCGACATTCACCTCGGGGACAGGCGCCAGGTGCCCCTCCCGGACATTTCTCTACTCCAGTCTGTGCTGCAGAAACTCTCCAGCATCGAAAAAACGTCCATGCACGACGGAAAACTGCGGATTCAATCCCGGACCGCGACGCTCCTTGCCTGTTCGGCCCTCCAGGGAGAGACCCGGGGGGGGGCCTTGCTCACGATGCGAATGCAGGGACGATCCGAACAGGCCGAGCACGTTTCACTGCAGCTTTCGGGCGATCCTGAAAAACTCGATTTTCAGGGCGATGTGCGCATCGAACAGCTCAAAACCCGCAGCGTCGCACAGTTTTTCCCGCCTGAATACCGCAGACTCGGCACCTCCCGGGTCACGTTCAGCGCCGATGTGACTCTCGGCTCCGGACACGTCCTGGAATCCTCCTTCCAGGCCAATGCCCCGGACTGGAAACTCCAGGGCCGGAACCACACTCTCCAGGTTCGCGAACCCGCTCTTCAGGGCCGGCTCCAGCTGGGTCCGGAGCGCGCCAGGCTCGTCATCAGCAGACTGCACCTCAAAAAACCGGCCATAGAACTCTCAGGAAACTGTGACTGGCACTTCGCCTCCAAAAGCATTGATTGCCGCCTCCAGACCTCCGACTTTCAAATCGCAGCCGTGAAGGCGGCCTTTCTGAGTGTAGGGGAAAGTGAAGTGCTTCGCAAGATCCTGGAGATTGTCCCCAGCGGGCGGGTCCCCGAGCTCGCCATGCACACCCGGGGCCGGTCTCCTGCCGAGTGGCTTGACAACTTTGAGCTGCGAGGCGCCCTGCGTGATGGAGTCGTGCATGTCCCCGAGCCAGAGCTGCATTTAACCGATGTCAGCGGCACGGTCCGCTATGAAAAGGGCATCCTGCACTGCCGGCAGGCCATGGCCCGGATGGACAACGCACAAGGCCGCAACGGGACATTCGATCTGGGCCTGAACGTACAAACCGAGCCCTTTTTGCTCCAAACCGACATCAAAGGGAGTTTTGAAGCCCTGCCGGCGGTTTTGCGCAAAACGATCCATTCCGAACGGTTTCTTCATGAACTCAAACGCTTCAGGGACATTTCCGGGCAGGGGACCGGAGACTTGCGCATTGAAAAAAAAGACGGGGACTGGACCGTACAGGCGGGCTTGAAACAGGGCTTCCTCCAAACCAGGATCGACCGCCTCCCTTTTCCGTTGCGCTTAACCGCCGGCAGACTGCACTGGAGCCGTTCCGCAACCAAGCTCCGACTGAAACAGCTAAAGGCGGGTACTTCGACCTGCCAATCCATCAGCGCCGTTTTTCAGGCAGGACCGCACCATCAATTCGACATCGCGGCTTCTGAGGCCCTGCTCGACCTTGAACAGTTCCTGCCCTGGCTCCGTTCATCTGCAGGCTTTCCAAATCTGCCCACAAAATGGAACCCGGCGGGCGGGACCCTGCCCGAGGTACAACCGGCCCCCGCCGGACAGATCCTTGTCCGCACCGCTCACCTTCAAGGCAGAGGGCTGCAACCGGAAAACTGGGAGTATCACGTCAAGGGTTCGGTTCAAGGACTGCGTTTATTGACCACGTCCCTGCCCAAACCTTTGCTGGTCAAAAGCGGCGGCTTTCAAGCCAAAACCGGCGAACCCCCGCTCGCTCTCACGGATTGGAACTTAGAGTGCCTTGACGGCTCAGTCGGTCTCTCTGTGCTCCTGGATACCACCGAGGACGCCGCTCCCCCTGCCGAACTCATCTTTTCCCGGGGCCGACTGGGGCCGGAGATTCTGAATGTCCTGCACACCCACCTGCCCCTTCCCCAGGACATCGAACTCAAGGGCCCCCTTGAAATCAAGCAGGGCTCCCTGCAACTCAGAAAGGGCCGTATCTTTAAACTCCAATTCAGCCTTGAGGCCTCTGAAACCGCCTTGGATATGAATATCCGTCTGCCGGAGGATCAACAGGCCCGCTACCATTTCGAAGTTGTCGATCGCTTCTCAAAGGCCCGCATCGAGATCGAACAGACAGACAAAAACGTTTTTGAGACAAGTTTCTCCGGCTACCTGGAACAGGGCTCCCTTCGCAATATCTGCAAGGCCCAGACCTATTTTCTGGGCAGCGCCCTTGGACACTTCTTTCTGCAGTTTCAGCTCAATCCTTTTCACATCAGCTCAGCCCTGGGCAAAATACAGATCAGCGATGCCTTCCTGCCGCTTCCCGGAACAGAGCAGCGGCTCGGCATTGAAACCCTGAAAATCAAGGCCGATCCAAAGCAACTCCGCATTCAAAAAGGGCAGATGCTCTGGGGGACATCCACAGTGCATCTGAGCGGAACCATTGACACCGCCTCCCAATACAACAAAGTGGACCTGCACTGCAAAGCCGAAACCATTGCCTGGGAGGGCATTCGATCCGCGTTTCTTGCCAAAAAAACCAAGGAATCCACACAAAATGCCGGGATTGCGGACCGTTTCCGAAAAATACGGGGCACTTTGCGCATCAGCGCGGAGAGCTTCCGGTTCAACCGCTTTGCCTGGCAGCCATTTCAGGTCAGACTTCACTTCGAAAAAAACCGGATCACGCTGAGCAGCGAACCTGATTCCAGTCTCTGCGCCATCCGCACCCCCGGGACCCTGTCCATTGAAGACGGGACCTTCCGACTGACGGTCCGCCCTGAAATCGCCGGCTGGGACCTGGATCGCATCCTCTCCTGTTTGCACATCAAAGATCAGCATTTGACCGGCCGTTGCAGTCTTGAAGGCACTCTGCAGAGCAGGGGCTCGGATTGGGAGGGCCTTAAAAACGGTTTTCAGGGCTCCCTTCATCTGTCTGCGGAAAACGGACGGATTGACAAAGCAACCATTCTGTCCAAGGTCCTGCAGCTTTTGAACTCGACAGAAATCCTGTTCGGCAGCATCCCGGACCTTGATCAAGACGGTTTCGCCTACCATACCCTCAGCATGGACTGTACGCTGGAAGACTCGATTTTCACCATCAACGCCGGCGTTCTCAACGGACCGTCCATGGCCATCGACTTCATCGGCCGTTTCGACCCGAGAAGCACAGAACTCGAGCTGCTCATCGCTGTCGCTCCCTTGAAGACGGTGGACCGGATTCTAGCAAAAATCCCCGTTATCAAAGAACTGACCGGCAAACACCTCGTCTCTGTTCCGCTGAAGATCTCGGGAACATTGGACAACCACCGGATAACGCCGGTTGCACCGCATCGGCTCGGTCAGAATTTTCTCGACCTGCTCAAAAAAACCCTGAAAACGCCTGTGACCATCATCCAGCCGCTTCTGGAGAACAATCAGGAAATCAGAGAACTGAAAGAAGAATCCGACGGCAGGTAAAAGCGGTCCAGCAAACGTCCTGGAGAGCAGCATGAACAAAAACAGCCACACCCTGTCCAGAGGGGCCAAATGCATCAGATGCAGGCAGCAGGCGGAAATCCATCTTCCATCCCACCATGCCAATTTCTGCCCCGACTGCTTTTTGCTGTTTTTTCAAAGACAGGTTTCCCGGGGGCTCAAGAAAATCCCTGTGGATGTCTCCGGCCCGCTCATGGTCGCTGTTTCCGGCGGCAAGGACTCCCTGGCCGTCTGGCAGGTCCTCCTGGATTTGGGATACACCACCAAGGGGGTGTATGTGGACCTCGGCCTGAAGGATTTCTCGAGAGCATCGCTGGAGTGTGTGGCGGATTTTGCCCGGGAGAGGAACCTGCAATGGGAACGTATCAGCCTGCGCCGCGAATTCGGGTTCAGCCTTTTGGAGATCGACAGGCTGTTAAAGGGAAAGACCTGCGCTTCCTGCGGCAGGCTCAAACGAGGCCTTTTAAATCGAACCACCGCCCGGCAGGGCTTTCAAACCCTGGTCACCGGCCACCACCTTGACGATGAGGCCGGGCGCCTGCTGGGAAACCTCCTGGGAAACCGGCAGGAGCACGTCAGGAAACAGGCCCCGTTTCTGCCTTCCCCCCATCCGAAGGTCCCGGCCAGGATCAAGCCCCTGTACCGGGTGGATGTCAGGGAAATCAAGGCCTATAATCAGTTGAAGCATATCCGTGCGGTCCAGGGGAGCTGCCCCTTGGCCAAAGGGGCCACCAGCCCCTATTTCAAAGAAGCCTTGTCCCTGCTTGAACAGAAAATGCCCGGTTCCAAGCGCTCGTTTTTATATGCCTATTCTCAGGAAAGCCCCGGGATCGAACCCGATGCCCACTACGGCAGCTGCGAACGGTGCGGCGAACCGGCCTTTGGCCCGCTCTGCTCCCTCTGCAGCCTGAAAAACCGAGTCCTGCAAAAGACTCATTCCATGACCACTGCTTCCTCCTGATCAACCGCACTCACCAAGGGAATGATTTCATCGACACTAGTCACCCCCTGCTCCGCTTTGAGCAGAGCGACCTGTTCCATGGTGCGCATCCCTTTTTTCTGGGCCATGTGCCTGATTTCGCTTGCACTCCTGTTTTGAATGGCCGCCCGCTTGATGTCTTCGTTCGGAATCAGATATTCATAAATTATGGTTCTGCCCTTATAGCCGGTCTGATTGCACTGCTCACATCCCTGGGCCATGAAAAATTCGGCGTTGCGGGACGGCCGGGCCGGATAATGGCTCGATTCCAGCTTTTGCTGGGCATGGCGGTCGGGTATTTTACAGGCAGGGCACAATTTCTTGATCAGGCGCTGGGCAATGACCCCCAGTATGCTGGAGGAGACCAGATAGGGCTCCACCCCCATTTCATTGAGCCTGATAAATGATTCCGGGGCGGTGTTCGTGTGCAGGGTGCTGAAGAGCAAGTGGCCGGTCAAGGCCGATTGAATGGCGATTTTGGCGGTTTCCACATCCCGGATTTCCCCGACAATGATCACATCAGGATCGTGCCGCAGGATCTGGCGCAAGCCCTTGGCAAAAGTCAGGCCGATATTCTCTTTGATCTGCACCTGGGTGATGCCCGGCAATTCGTATTCAACCGGATCTTCCAGGGTGACGATATTTTTGTTGTGAAAGGTCTCTTCCTGGAGGCAGGCATAAATGGTCGACGATTTGCCGCTGCCCGTGGGGCCGGTGACCAGGATCATCCCATAGGCTTTTCGCTGCGCCTCCCGCATTTCCCGCAGCTCTTTCTCCAGAAAGCCGATATGGTCCAAATCCACGACCCCGCTCTCCTTGTCCAGGAGCCGGATGACCATGCTCTCCCCGAAGATGCTGGGCATACAGGAAAACCGTAAATCAACGAGCTTGTTGCCCACCTTGACTTTGGACCGCCCGTCCTGAGGCAGCCCGCGCTCAGCGATATTCATATTGCCCATGATCTTCATGCGGGCGATCACAGAGGGCAAACGCTCGCTGCCCAGGGTCAGCTCTTCTCTGAGGGTCCCGTCGATTCGCAATTCGACCTTCACCCGGCGTCCCTCGGGGACGACATGGAGATCACTGGCTTTTTTCTTGACCGCAGTCTTGATAATGTGATTGACCAATTCGATGATCGGCTTTTCCCGCCCGGTTTTTTCGCTCAGCTCGTATTCGGCTTCCCGTTTGTCCGCAACTTCTTCAATGTCCGCTTCATCCGCCAGCAGCTTTTCCAGATACATGTCTGGATCTTTGCCGTAATGCTCTTCTATAGCCGCTGTAATACTCTCTGCCGTGGCAATGACCTCTTTGATCTGCTTCTCCGTATGAAAGGCCAGATCCTGCTTCGGGTCCAGGTTGGTGGGATCGGTGAAGGCGATGGTCAGCTCATGCTCCTTCAGCTTCACGGGAAAAATCGTCAATCGTTTGGCCATCTCCAGGGGCACACACTCCAAAGCAGCCGGATCAACGGGATAATCCATCAAATCCACATAGGGCAGACCGAATTTCAAGGCCATGGACAGGGCCAGCATTTCAGCACTGATCACGCCCATATCAATCAGAATCTGACCCAAGCGCTTGCTCGACTGCTTCTTCTGTCGATCCAGGGCTTCATCCACCTGTTTTTCCGTAACCGCCCCGGCCGCCACCAGGATATCACCCAGCCGTGCTTCAAAACGGGCTTTTTGCTTGCTGAGGGCATTTTCCACGGCATCCGGCTGCACCCGGCCCTGTTCCACCAGGATGTCCCCGATTCGTTTCTCCCGCATCTCCGATTGCTTGCGAAGACCGGCCTCCAGCTCTTCCTGGGAGATAAAGCCTTCGCTCAGGAGTTTTTCCCCGAGCTTATCCACCCCGGTAGCCGGCTTCACCTCGGGAAACGGAAAAAACACTTTGAGAACCTTGGATTCCGATTCCATCGGCTCCAGAAAGACCCCGCCGAGATCCAGCTCGCTTTTTTTAAACCGGGCAGCCCATTTTCCCTGAACCTTGCGGAAGGCAATGGTCCCTGAGGTCCGCTCTTGAAAAATTTTGTTCCAGGAGCCGGACTCGATTCTGAATTGGGGCAACTTCCCGGCAAAATCATGGACATAATACAAAGAGGAGATGTCTTCGAATCCAATCTCCAGAACTGATTTACTATCCTGTGCCTCTCGGAGACGGATTTGCACATATTTCTTGGGATGGTCCACCTTCAGAAGATATCCTTGCGACGTTTTCTGATCACGAAGGTTGACAATCACTTTTTGTTCTTGCACGCCGTTCTGTTCTCCTCCGGCATTTGTTGAATCTAAAAAAGCGAAATCTGCTTTGTCCGGCATATATGGTTCAACCTCAAAATCCGATCGAAAAATCCTGTTCTACTCGATGGCCATGCCCGAGAGTCGGCCTTGACATTTTCAATCCAGCTCAAGTACTTACTTAAAGAACGTGCAATCAAATATGCAAGCATCATGGACCATTTTGCCGCATCGGTCAATACACAACCCCCCAGCCAAACTCGGAGCGAACAGTATGATCATTGCCAAGCAGACAACGCCGCAGGGAAAATCCCGGCCCGATGACGCCAACCTGGGTTTCGGTCAATTCACGACCGATCACATGTTTCTCATGGATTACGAGGGTGATCAAGGCTGGTGCCGGCCACGCATCGTCCCCTATGGCGGCCTGCAGCTCGACCCGGCAGCCATGGTGCTGCATTACAACCAGGAGATTTTTGAAGGTCTCAAGGCCTATGCCCTGCCCGACAACCAGATCAGTCTCTTCAGGCCCTGGAAAAACATCGCGCGCATGAACCGATCCGCCCGGAGAATGGTCATGCCGGAAATTTCTGAGCCGGACTTTCTGCAGGCCATGCAGGAACTCATTCTTCTGGATCGGGACTGGATACCCACAGCGCCGGGCACCTCCCTGTATATCAGACCGACCATGATCGCAACCGAAGCCGCCCTTGGTGTCAGACCGGCCCGGAACTATCTCTTTTTTATCATCCTGTCCCCGGTGGGGGCCTATTATCCCCAGGGCTTCAATCCCACCAGAATCTTTGTGTCCGATACCTATGTCCGGGCGGTTCAAGGCGGCCCCGGGGAAGCCAAAACCTCGGGAAATTACGGCCCGACGCTCTATGTTTCCAAGGAGGCTGCAACCAGGGGCTATGCCCAGGTCTTGTGGCTGGACGGCAAAGAGCACCGCTACGTGGAAGAGGTGGGCACGAGCAATATCTTTTTTTATCTGAACAAAGAGCTCATCACCCCGCCACTCGGCGGGACCATCCTTCCTGGCGTGACACGGGATTCGGTCCTGGAGCTGGCCTGCAACTGGGGACTGCCGGTGGTGGAACGGCCGATTGCCATTGATGAAGTGATTCAGGGCTGTGAGGACGGTACCCTGCAGGAGGCCTTCGCCTCCGGGACCGCGGCCGTGATCTCCCCGGTGGGATCAATCGGCTACAAAGGGGTCGATTACCGGGTTAACACCGGAGAAACAGGCGAGCTGTCCAGGAAACTCTACGATGCAATCACCGGGATCCAGTACGGCCGCTCGCCGGATTCCTTTGGCTGGCGCTACACCTTTGGCTCATGAATCACGAGACTTGACCAGCACCGAGACCGATCCGCTGATGCGGCTCACCGCATCCCAGTCTCCCTGAACCGTACCCACTTTCTGGACAGGAAAGGCGGCCCGGATCTCGTCCCCCTGGCTGGAGGGGGTCGGTCCCCAGAAAATGCAGAACCAGCCGGTTTCGTCATGATAGGCGAGGTCCCCGACCTCCATGACCTCCTGGGCGGCCTCGCCAAAAGGGCCGAATGACTGGTCGGTCTTCCCGTAAAACTCCTCTCCCCAGCGCTGGGCATCCACCCGAAAGGGCAATCCTTGGGCCAGGGCCTGGCCTGCCTTGGTCTCGTTCAATTCCCCGTTCAAGACCAGCTCATTGATGGTGATCGTGATCGGATAGGCCATATGCAGCACCTCCTTGTCTTTCCTTTGCTCGATCTATCGACACGTTCGATGAATACCACTTCAAACCCAAAACCATCGCATTGCCCATTTCGCAATCCAAAATCCGCATTCCACAATCGCAAATCCCGTCACTCCACCCAGCCGAAGGTGCGCTCCACAGCATCCTGCCATTTCTGATATTTGGCTCCACGCAGCCCGCTGTCCATATTCGGGGCCCAGCGTCTGTCTTCCACCCAGTTGTCGCGGAGCTCCTCCCGGCCGGACCAGAACCCGGAAGCGATGCCCGCGGCATAGGCCGCGCCCAGACAGGTGGTTTCCGCCACCCGGGGGCGAATGACCGGGACATTGAGAATGTCGGACTGAAACTGCATAAGCAGCTCATTGACCACCATGCCCCCGTCCACTTTGAGCTTGGTGAGTTCCACCCCGGAATCTTTGTTCATGGCCTCCACGATATCCCTGGCCTGGTAGGCCGTGGCTTCGAGCACCGCCCGGGCCAGGTGGTGCTTGTTGGCGTAGCGGGTCAACCCGGCGATCACCCCCCTGGCGTCCGGCCGCCAGTAGGGGGCCAGAAGACCGGAAAAAGCCGGAACCACATACACCCCGGCCGTATCCTCCACCTGGGCGGCCAGGTCTTCCACCTCAGAGGCCTCGCTGATCAAGCCCAGATTGTCCCTGAGCCACTGCACCAGGGCTCCGGCAATGGCAATGGCCCCCTCCAGACAATAGGCGGGCTGCCGTCCACTGAACTGATAGGCCAGGGTGGTCAGCAGTCCGTGTTTGGAGGCGATGGGCGCATGTCCGGTGTGCAGGAGCAGAAAACATCCGGTGCCGTATGTATTTTTCGCTTCCCCGGGCTCAAAGCAGGTCTGCCCCACCAGGGCGGCCTGCTGGTCCCCAACGGCCCCGCAGACCGGGACTCTCGCCTTGAGGGGCCCCTGCTCTGACGTCGGTCCCCAGGAGGCACTGTCGCTGGAAGGGACGATCCTGGGAAGTCCGGCAATGGGAATATCGAGAATCCGGCAGATCTCTTCGTTCCATTGCAACGCCTGCAGGTCCATGAGCATGGTCCGGCTGGCGTTGGTCACATCCGTGACATGGGCGCCCCCTTTTGGGCCTCCGGTCAGCCACCAAATGATCCAGGTCTCCATGGTCCCGTACAGGGCGTCGCCTGAAGCCGCCGCCTGCCTGGCTTCAGGCACGGTATCCAGAATCCATTTGATCTTGGGGCCGGAGAAATAGGTGGACACCGGCAGGCCGGTGGTCTCCCGGAAACGGTCCTGCCCGCCCTCGGCAATGAGCTGCCGGCAGATATCGTGGGTCCTGGCGCACTGCCAGACAATGGCGTTGAAAAAAGGACGGCCGGTGTTCCGGTCCCAGACCACGGTGGTCTCCCGCTGATTGGTGATGCCCACGGCTGCCAGCTGGGACCCTTTGATCCCGGATTTGGTCAAGGCCCCCTGGATGACGGCCTGGGTGTTCTCCCAGATCTCCATGGGATCGTGCTCCACCCAGCCTGGCTGCGGGAAGATCTGCCGGTGTTCGACCTGGTCCTGTCCCACAATGCGGCCTTCATGATCAAAGATGATAAACCGGCTGCTGGTGGTTCCCTGATCCACTGCTCCAATATAGTTCGCCATGACCCATTCCTCCTCATATCAGGATAGTAGGCGTTTCAGGATAGTGGAAAACGCTTCAAAATTCAAGGGACCCAAGCCCGGCTTGGGTCCCTTGACGGCCGCTCCGTAACAACTTAGGCCGAGCTCGGCTTCATTCCCAAGCCGTAGCCCTGTCTCAGACGCAGGCTTGGACCGCCTTGAAGGCAGAGGCTACAGCCACCCCTGCTCCGCATTTCATGCGCATCCAGTCCGAATGGGCCAGAATCGAGCCCGCGGCATGCAGACCTTCAAAAATGACCTCCCCTGTGTGATCCAGCGGGCGGAACCCGGCCTCCACTTCCAGGCCGGCCCGGTTCACCGGATGTCCCCGGGGGTCGAAAAAATCCTTCCGGTGCCAGCCTTTATCCAAGCCCGGGGCCGCAACCGGCAAGTCAAACACGGCTTCCCGGACCTGTTCAGGGCCGGCCTGCAGGCCCTGTCCCAGAAAACGGCCCGTGGCCAGGATGACTTTTTGGGAGTGCACCCTGGAGCGCTGCTCCCCGTCATCCAGGTCGAGGACAAACCCGCCGCTTGCTGGCTGGTGACGGCCCTGCCGGACCTGTTTGCCGGTTTCCCGCTGAAAGCAGGCATACTCATGCAGCACCGCACTCATGGTTTCCTGAAAGCGCAGTCCCGGGATGGAAGGCGGCAGTCCCGGCACCTCAAAAACAGGCAGACCCAGCCGCTCTTCCAGTTCAGCGACAATGTCCCGGGAGGAATACAGTCCCAGCACCGCCGGAAAGGCCAGACAGGCCTCAGCACTACTGAGCAGGGGGGCTACGGAAGCCGCCAATTGCTCCCGCACCCTCTCGGACTCGAGGCTCTGGGCCAGCAGCCCGGGAAAAAGCTCGGAGCGGCCTTCGGTATCCGGGAAGACGATCCGTTCTGTCCTGATTGACGGCCAGGCCTGGGACAGGGCGGAACAGAGCCAGGGACCGCTGACATCTTTCAGGCCGTGGAAATCCACGAACAAACAGGCTGACTTGTCCTGCCGGGCCTGAATTGCCGGCCACATGGTCTCCGGTACCCGATAGGTGCGTTTGTGGGTTCCCAAGCCGGTGATGAGCTGGACATTGTGCTCCAGTCCCTGGTAGCCGAGCCCTTTGCGGTCCAAGGCCAGTAGGACCTGCTGCAAGGCGTGATCGATTTCACCGGGCAGCATATGGGTGTAGGGATGCTGCGGAAAAAAATCCGGCAGCGCGGCAAGGGCCTGCCAGGGATCGTCCCATTGGGTAATGACCTCCCCTGGAAAGGCGGACAGCAGATCCAGCGGCCCGGAAGCGAAATCAGAGGAGCCGGCGCCTCCCACCAGAACGGTCTCCATCCCTTGTTGGACCGCGAAAAAAGCCGCACTCAAGCCGGCGATGCCACTTCCGATGACGGTGAGCTCGGTCTGCTGCTCCTTGTGATCGCTCATGCATCCTGCTCCATTTCCAGCCCAAACACAGCGCAGTGAATCCCTTCACTCAATTCGGCCTGAGCCAGCTGGGCGCCCCAGAGGATCGGCAGCTGCCCGGCCCACCTGGCCTGGAGAAAATCCTTGACCTGGCGGCGTCCCTGCCCCTCTCCCAGAGCGCCCTGTTCATAGCGCACACCGGTCACTCGAACGCTGCAGAAGGTCCCCTGGCAGGCCCCTTTGCCCAGCCTGGTCCTGCGCCGCAGTTGATCCAGATCCGGGGTTTCCGCCTGGTGCGATTGCAAATCATCAAGCACCTGCACGAAATGGCTCTTGGGCACCATTTCACATTCGCACAAAATATGATCGGCTGCATCCCCCGCACGCAGCCAGGCCCTGGACGAGCGCCCCCCTTCGGTCCACTTGCCGACCGGTGTCTCGGGCAAGGCCTCGGTCCGGGTGCGGCAGACCGTGCTCAGTCCCAGTTTTTGTGCCGTCAGATCGGCTGCTTTCTCGGCCATCAACCGGAAAGTGGTTAATTTTCCACCGGTGACGGTCACAAAGTTTTCCAGGCCGTCCCGGGCATGATCGATGAGGGCAAACCCCCGGCTCACGGCCCGACCCTCAGCATCATCGGATTGCAGCAATGGCCTGACCCCGGCATAGGCCCGGGTGAACCGGGCATCATGCAAACCGGGCAGCATGGCTGCGCCCTGCTTCACCATCTCTTGCGCCTCCGGCCGCGTCGGTCGGATATCCTTGAGATCGGGCAGTTGCACCGATGTGGTCCCCATGATGGACACCGTTCCGCCGGGGACGAGGATGTCGCCGTCGCTGGGCGGCCTGAGGCGATTGATGACCCGGCCGGTCAGCCGGTTATGGGCCACCAGCAGGGTGCCCTTGGAATAGTGCATCTCCAGAGCTATCCCGGCCAGGGCGGCAATCTGTCCGGCCCAGGCCCCGGTGGCATTGACCACAATCCCGGCCTCGATCTCAAGGTATTCGCCGCTCAGCACATTCTGGATCTGTACGGTCTGCACACGACCGGACCCGGTCTGCATGCCGACAACCCGGTGTCGATTCAAATAGCGGCTCCCCAGGTCCATGGCCTGAGCCATATTCTCCAGAGACAGCTGAAAGGGATCAACAGTGGCGTCGCGCACGGCATAAGCCTTGATGAGCTTTGGAGAGAGCTTCGGCTCGAGTTCAGCCGCCTCCTGAAGCTCCAGTAACCGGTACCAAATACCCTCCCGGTCGCAATAGGTTTGAAAATCGGTAACATAGTTCTCGTCATCACCTTGAACCGCAATAAAAAGCCCCCCGGTCTCTTCGATACACTGGGGGGCGAGTTGTTTGAGCAGTTCGGCTTCTGCCTGGCATTCCACGGCGGAATGCGGGTCATTGGAGACATATCTGGCCCCGGAATGCAACAGCCCGTGGTTGCCGCCAGAGGCCCCGGCATTGATGTCCCGCTGCTCAACAAGCATGCAGTCAATGCCGCGCAGGGCCAGATCCCTGGCCAGGCCGGTTCCGGTGCAGCCGCCGCCGATGATAAGCACTTGGGTTTGCACGACACCCGTCCCTGAGAATGATTTTCGAAAACGAAAATTATGATATAATTAAAAATTCATTAAATCAAGTCAGCCGTGCGTGCAGGTCCACGTCGCCCACTAACCCGACACACATCCCCCATTTCGCGCCGGGCGCAAAATGGGAAAATTTGCTCAAAATACGCCCGGGACAAAAGAGGTAATATTCGGTATCCTGACTTATAGGTTCTTATGCTTGGGTTTACAATCGCGCTGAAGAGCGGAGCTTATCCACATACTCGTCAATGGAGTGCTTTTCAACGGTCCCTTCTTCGGTGATCAAAAAATCAACCTGGGAGAGATGAAAGAGATCATGGGAATGGGTGGTCAGGACATAGCTGCAGTCGCCTTCATGGACGCTGACCATTTTGGTATGAATTCTCTGGCTTGAGGAGGGGGGGTAGGAAAATTTCAAGGTATTGGCGAAGAGATAGACCGGGACCGTGTTCACATGACAGAGGCTGACGATGTTGGCCGACCCGATCGGCGCCAGCACCTTAAAGTCATGGGTCACGGACACGGCTCCGACAAAGAGTTTGTCCGCCTGTTCCAGATAGTGACTCAAGCTGTATTCCGGAACCACGAGCAGACTGATATCCGCCTCTGAAAGGGACTTGATCAACTGCTTGGTCTTGATGAAATCCTGTTTGAGAATCAAGACCCTGAATTTCTTCTGAAACACATCTTTGGCCATAACCAGCATTCTGGTGACATCGGTGCTGGCGGTATGCACCACAATGAGGTCGTTCTCCTGGATATGGTTCATGCCCCGCTCAATCACCCGGCCCACATTGGATTGGAGCTTGTCGTACAAACGATCCAAAATGCCGGCGGCTTCAGACTTGATGGCATCCACGTCCCTGTTGTCGTAATGCTGCTCCATCGCTTGGTCAAAGGCCTTGATAAGATGGATCAGGGGCACAATCCTCGGTTTGGTCTGCTTGATGGTCTCAATCAACTCTTTGAATTGTTCGCGAATGGTCTCAGGGCTGCATTCCAGTTGCTTGATGGCCGCAATAAACGACCTGATGGCCAACAAAGCAATCCTGGCGGATCCAATGTAATCTTCATGGTCTCTGATGAGACTGTAAACACGCTCTTGATCTTTTTCTTTCATAAGGACATCCACAAGTACAGGACGAGATAGATCGAAGCCAGTGAGAGCGTGATAAGAGAAACGACAAAGCCGGTTTTCATGAATTCCAGGAAGCTGATTTCCTGTTTGAATTTTTTCGCCATTCCGATGGAGACGATATTGGCCGAGGCGCCGATCATGGTGATATTCCCGCCGAAACAGGCACCCAGGGCCAAAGACCACCACAGGATATTGTTTGGAATCGGAGTGCTCTGCAGCATGAATTCCACAATCGGAATCATGGTGATGGTGAAGGGGATATTGTCCAGAAAGCCGGAGACGATGCCGGAGACCCATAAAACCACGAGCACAAGCACATAAGGATTGTCCCCCACCTTGAGGAAGACATTATGGGCGATCCATTCAATAACTCCTTTTTCCTCAAGGGTCCCCACCAGAATGAACAAGCCCGCAAAAAAGAGCAGGGTTCCCCACTCCACTTCTTCGAGAACGGTTTCCACGTCCACTTTGCTTATGACCATGAGCAGCATGGCTCCGAAAACAGCGGCGACCCCCGGGGAAATACCGGTAATGGTCTGGGTCACAAACAACAGGATGGTCAGTCCGAGACAGAAGAGTCCTTTTCCAAGAAACAAAGGATCAATGGTTGTATCCAAGTACTGGTACCTGATTTTTTCCAAAAGGAGCTGGACCGAAAACAGCTTGGCCAAGTTGGTGTTGATGGGCTCAAATTTTTGCTTATTGGTGAACCAGATATACAAAAGCGAAGCCCCGAAACTCAAGAGTACGGGCAGACTCAGGTTCATCAGAAATTGATTGAAGGTCAGTCCGGCTTTGGAGCCAATGATAATGTTCGGGGGTCCGCCGAT
>CAZUMF010000019.1:0-32431 GCA_964621385.1 uncultured Desulfohalobiaceae bacterium | reverse complement strand
TTCAGGATGAGCTCTTTTCCAGGAGGACCAACTACCTGGTGGTGGAGTTCAACTATGACGGGCAACTGGTCCGGGAGGTTCAGCGCGCTGCCCCGAGCGAGAGCCGGGTCAACTTCCTGGGCATCTGCGGCGAGCTGCCGTCCGTGGCCCTTTTGCACGAGACATTCGACAAACTCCTGAATAATGAGCCCCTGCAGCGGCAGGGCTGGGAAACGGAGGCCTGGTGATGGATATACTGACGGAAAAATACCTGCGACCGAGGAAGATACCGAGCACCGCCTGTTCCGGCTGCGGGCTGGGACAGGCCCACAAGGCCCTGGTTCAGGCCCTGTATGAGTTGGACATTGAGGTAAAGGACGTGGTCTGGGGGACCTCCATCGGCTGTGCCGGGCGCCAGACCTTCGGGACCTGGAAAGGGGACAACTTTGCCGGAACCCATGGCCGGGCCTACGCCATTGCCCGGGGCCTGCGCATCGCCTTGCCCCCGGAGCAGAAGCTCATCCTGACCGTGGGCGACGGCGACGCCTTCGGCATCGGATTCAACCACCTGGTGCACGCGGCCCGGACCAACTGCCAGATGACCGTCCTGGTCTGCGACAATCTGGGCTATCAGTCCACCGGCGGCCAGTTCGGCTGGACCACCCCCCAGGGAGTCAAGACGGACAGCAGTCCCTACGGCATGTTTGAATCCAACCTGATCCAGGGCGGCCTGGATGTCCTCGAGGCCCTGAAGGCGGTCGGGGCCACCTTTCTGGCCCGGCACGTGAGCATGGACGGGAAGCGCCTGGTGGATTCACTGAAAAAAGCGGTCCAAAACAACGGGTTTTCCCTGGTGCACACCGTGTTTCCCTGCACCACCAATTACGCCAAGAACGCCCTGGGCTCGAGAAACGCGGTCAACATCTTCAACTGGATCAAGGACCACGCCGCTCCCATGGGCCAGGAGACCGAAGAGACCATCTGGAAGACCGGCATCTTTCACGACCGGAGCAATTCCAGACCGGAATTTTCCCAGCTCATGCGGCAGAAAACCCAGGAGATCCAAGGAGGTGCTACCCAATGAAACGCATAGAATTTCTGGCCAGCGGCTTCGGGGGTCAGGGTGTGGTCCGGCTGGGCCAGATCGTGGGCACCGCGGCCGTGAATCAGGGCCTCCGGGTGACCATGCTCAAGAGCCACGGCACCGAACAAAGGGGCGGCTATGTCCGGACCCAGGTGGTCATCTCCGATGAAGAGATCGACAGCCCCCTGGTGGAAAACCCCAATTACTACTGCTGCCTCTCGGCTGCGGCCTACAAGCAGTTCGCCCATCTGGTCAAGGAGGGGACCATCCTCTATGACCCGGCCACGGTGGACGAGATCGATGAGCGTGACGACATCCGCCAGGTGGCCATCCCGGCTAAGGATACGGCTGTTCAGAAACTGGGCCGGCCCATCTACACGAACATTGTCATGCTGGGTGCCCTGACCGGTGCGGCCAAGGACGTTCTGGACAAGGAGAACATGCTTCAGACCATGCTCAGCCTGATTCCCAAGTTCAAGGACGAGAACAAGAAGGCCTTTGAACTGGGCTATGAGATGGCCGCCTGAGGCCGTGGCTCCGGTTGTTCGCATATTGTTTGACAAACAGTCCAGTATTTGGTATCCAAAATAACTGAGAATAGAGTTGCATATACGTTTTGTATTCGACAATCACTTTTTATGTCATTGAATTTATTAGCATAACACTATGAAACCCAAAGATGACCAGTTAGGTGATGTGGCATACCAGGGATTAAAAAAAATGATACTCTCCGGCGAGCTCTCCGAGAGTAAACCGATCGTCGAGCGGATTGTCAGCCAGGAAATCGGGGTCAGCCGCACTCCTATACGCGAAGCCCTCAGTCGCTTGGAGCACGAAGGCCTTGTCCGCGTCGTCTCTCGCCGGGGCGCCTTTCCGATCAGGCTCAGCCTTGAGGAGTACCTGCACATCCTGACCGTCAGGGAGGTGTTGGAGGGCTTGGCCGCTCGCCTGGCCGTGGATCATGTCTCCAACGCCAAGCTGCGCGAGCTTAAGGCAATTTTCAGTGATTTTCACGACCGGGAACATCTCGAAGCGATCAGTCACAGGGAGTATGCCCTGGCCAATGTCAGTTTTCATCGCGAGATCCTGGAGCTGAGCAGTAATCCCAAGCTCATTGAGACGAACACGGGGCTGTACGACCATTTGAGTCTGGTCCGCTGGCGGACCATCGAGATCACCGGACGGCGAAACAAATCAATCGAGGAGCACAAGCAGATCATAGCCGCTTTGGAGAAACGTGACCAGGACAAGGCCGAACAGGCTGCTCGCTGGCATATACGGTCCCTGTATGAGGACATTGTCAGGGAAGCCGAGAAGAGGCCGCATTTTTTTTCCAATGCCCCGCTGGATGGAGAATAACCGCGGACAGCTCAAAGGAGGACTCATGTCAGACAAAGCGAAAAGAGACGTCAATATTTTTAATTTGACCTGGGTGGAAATCAAGGAATGGCTCGAAGAAACCGACATCATTCTGGTGCCCATGGGCTCCTGCGAACAGCACGGGCCGCACCTGCCGGTGGGCATCGACACCTTTGCCGGTGAATACGTGGCAAAGCAGGCCGCTGAAAAAGCGCGGGTGCCGGTGGCGCCCTCGATCAACTACGGCTGGTCGCCGTTTCACATGCGTCAGAATGAACCGGGCACACTGACCATCAGCAGCGAGACTTTTTTCCATTTCCTGTATGACATCGGGAAGAGCTGCATCTGGCACGGCTTCAACAAAATCGTGTACGTGACCGGTCACACCGCCAACAGCCCGGTGATCGACCGGGTGATCAGGGCCCTCAAATACGAAACCGGGGCCCTGGCCATCAACTATGCGGCTGACACCGAGGTCTTCGCGGACCTGTGCGAAGACCTCCTGGAGAGACCCGACGAGCTGCCCGGGTGGCATGGCGGAGAGATCGAAGCCTCGGCCGGCCTGTTGATCGTCCCGGATCTGGTCCGGATGGAGCGGGTCAAGAAGTACCTGCCCCAACACGTGAAATGGATGCCGGAAAAATTCGAAAAAGACTCCGGCTCCGGATTCGAGATCAAATACGAAGGCTATCCCGTGCGCATGGCTCTGGAACAGGAAGAGTACAGCGAGGTGGGCATCATGGGCAATCCCGACCTGGCCAGCCGTGAAAAAGGCGAAAAGATCTATTCGCGGATGATCGACTTATTCGCCCGCTTCCTGGAAGACTTGAAGACAGTCAAAGTCGATGTCAAAACCCGTGAATTCTCCGGAAGGTATTAGGCATGAGCAAAGTACATCCACTCTTGGCCAGGAGACTGGTACCGAAAGATGGGGCAGATCATCGCCGGGAGATGATCGCCAGGGCCCGTTCGATGACCGGGATCATCAGTCTGGGCCGGGGAGATCCGGATCTGACCACACCGGCTCATATCGTCGAGGCGGCCAAACAGGCCCTGGACGAAGGATACACAGGGTATTCGCCCTGGGTCGGCTATCCGGATCTGCGGGAAGCCATTTCCGGGAAGTTGAAAAGCGATAACGGCATCGAGGCAACCGCCGACGAAATCCTGGTGACCGTGGGCGCCGAGGAAGCCGTGTATCTGACCATCATGGCCCTGCTGAACCCAGGGGATGAGATTCTGGTGCCCGAGCCGCGCTATGTGGCCTATGACTTTGCCATTGAGATGGCAGGCGGCCGCGTAGTTTCGGTGCCCACCGGCCTGGGTCAGGATTTTCAGCTGGATCCGGATGAACTGGAGAAACGGATCACCCCCAAGTCCAAGGCCATTTTGGTCATCACCCCGAACAATCCCACCGGGCAGGTGCTGGATCCGGATAAGGCGGCGGCTTTGGCCAAAGTGGCTAGGCGACACAATCTCGCGGTCATTTCCGACGAGCTGTATGAGAAAATCGTGTTCGACGGAGCGGTCAACCCCAGTTTTGCCGCTTTTCAGGGCATGAAGGACCGGACCGTGACCATCAACGGATTTTCCAAGACCTATTGCATGACCGGCTGGCGGGTCGGGTATCTGCACGCTCCCCAGGCCCTGGTCGAGGCCATGGTGCCCTTAAAGTATTCCCTGACCATCGCAGCGGCCAGCATGTGCCAGCGCGGCGCCTTGGCCGCTTTGACCGGACCCCAGGACTGTGTCCACGAGTTCCAGCGGATCTACGCGGAACGCCGGAGAGTTGTTATGGAAGGTCTGGACGCAATGGGGCTCAGCTACGGCACCCCGCGGGGCGCCTTCTACGTGTTTGCAGACGTCAGTCCCCTGGGGATGCGTTCCATCGACTTCTGCCTTTCCCTTTTGCAGCAGAAAAGGGTCCTGACTTTTCCGGGAACCGCCTTCGGGGCCATGGGGGAAGGCTATGTCCGCATTTCCATGCTGGCGCCGCGGGAAAAAATTGCGGAAGCCATGGGACTGATGAAGGCGTTTGTCTACGAGCATCGGCCATAAACCACAATCGGATATTTTGAGCCAAGGAGTGATGGGCTATGAATGATTCTGAGAAGCTGACCCCAGATCTTGCAATGGAACAGGGCCCCTGGCGGCAGGAACATGTATGGGTCAGCCCGTACAATTTTCATCAAGAATTGACCTCCAGCCGGATTGCACCCACTGAGGTGATCGTTCACGACTCCACCCTCAGGGACGGCGAGCAGGCACCCGGGGTAAGCTTCGATACCGGGGACAAGCTCAGGATCGCCAGGATGCTCGACCAGGTGGGGGTTCAGTACATCGAAGCGGGGTTTCCTCCCGTGTCCGAACAAGATCGGGAATCCATCAAGGCCATCTGCCGGGATGGGCTTCAATCCAGGATCACCTGTCTGTCCAGGGCCATGGAGAAGGACATTGATCTGGCCGCCCAGTGCGGTGTCTGGGGGGTTGTTCTGGAAGTGCCGGTGGGTTACCCCCGGCTGATGTACCAGTTCGAATGGCCGGAGCAAAAGGTCTGCGACCGGGTCCTGAACGCGGTTCAGTACGCCAAGAAAGAACATGGGCTGGGAGTGGTCCTGTTTATGATCGACACCGCCAGGGCCAGACCGGAGTTTCTGAAGCGTCTGGTGAGCGACGCGGCCGGGACCGGATGTTTGGACCGGGTGGCGGTGGTGGACACCGTCGGCGCCATCGTGCCCGAAGCAATGGGCCTTCTGACACGCAGGATAGGCTCCTGGATCGATCTGCCCCTGGAAGTGCATTGTCACAACGACCTGGGTCTTGGCACGGCCAATACCGTGTCTGGTTTGATGAACGGGGCCCAGGTCGCTTCGACCACAGTTGGCGGTTTGGGTCAGCGGGCCGGAAACGCCCCGACAGAGGACGTGATCATGGCTCTGAAAGTGGCTTACAACCTCCCCTGTTCGCTGAGGACCGAAAAGCTGGTCGAATTGAGCAAATTGGTTCAGGAACTGACCGGGTACTATCAGCCCGCCTACAGGGAGGTGGTTGGGGACAATGTGTTCCGTTGGGCCGCGGGCATTCCTGTAGCCGCTCTTCTCAAGGAACCCCGGACCGTGGAAGCCTTCGGGCCCGAGCTTCTGGGCAAAACCCATCAGATCGAATTGGGCAAGAAGGCCGGCAAAGCCAACGTCAATTGGAAAATTGAACAACTCAACCTTGACCCCTTGTCCGACGATCAGGTGACCAGGCTGCTCGACCGGGTCAAGAATCTGGCCGCTGAAACCAAGAAAACCCTTAGCGACGATGATTTCAAGAAGTTGTACCAGTCCGTGTAAACCGATTGGATTCTATCGGTTTTTTTACCAATACTCCAAACAATTAGGAGGTGGACCATGTACGCAAATCGTTTTTTTAAAGTATGCGCATTTGCAGCAATTTTCATCGCACTCTCATTCATGGTGATCGGCCCGGCGACTGCTCAAGAACCAGTCCCGGACAAACCCCTCAAATTCATCGTGCCCTTTGGCACTGGTGGTGGAACCGATTTGACCGCCCGCTTGGTCGCGCCTGAGCTCCAGAAAGAATTGGGCGTGCCTGTCCAGGTCATCAACAAACCCGGAGGCGGCGGATGGGTGGCCTGGCATGAAATGGCCAACTGGGCATCCGACGACTGGATGATCGGCTATCTCAACCAGCCCCATGTCTTCGCCTATCTCAACCCCAAGCTCAAACGCCCCGAAACCCTTGACAGCTGGAACTTCTTCCTGTTGCACACTGTCGATCCGGGACTGATTGTGGTCAAGAGCGATGACGAACGCTTTCCGGATCTGGAAGCCTTTCTGAACTACGCCAAAGAAAACAAGGTCGTTGTTGCCGCGCACGGCGTGGGGGGGGACGACTTCATTGGCGTCAAGCAGGTGGAGAAGAAATTCCCCGAGATCAAGCTCAAGATGGTGCATAACGATTCCGACGCCAAGAGCATCTCCCAACTGGTCGGTGGTCATGTGGACGCCATCTTCGGGAACGTTGCGGCTTATACCCCTCAAATCCTTGAAGGAAAGTTCCGTCCGCTTTGCGTCAACTGGATGGAACGGGTCAAGTTTCTGCCCTCCGTGCCCACTTTCGAGGAAGCGGCCGGGACCAGGGTCATCCATTACGCCGGCAGGACCGTGGTCGGTCCCAAAGGCATGCCCGAAGAACGGGAAAAGGCCGTGGTGGATGCTTTCAAAAAAGCGGTCAAGCATCCGGACTACAAACTGAAAATGATGAATTCCTACCTGGCGGTGGATATCATGACCGGGGAGAGGCTGCAAAACTTCCTCAGTGAAAGTAAACAGATGGTCCAGGACATCGCCTACTGGAAAGAGTCCGAATAAGGAGACAGTTTCTGCGTGTGATCCTTCGGCCTGCCGGCCTGGAGAATCAGGCCGGCAGGCCGGTCAAAAGACGCCATGAGCAGAACTTCATTTGACCGCGCGCCCCTTCACTCTGAACCGAGGTGTCAGTGCCCATGACAGTATCCTTGAAGAGCATGGTCATGCTCGACCGAGTCGTGTCCGTCGTTCTCATCGTGGTCTGCGCTATCCTGTATCGCATTTCCGGACAGTATCCTGCCGGCGGCGACTATTTCCCCAAGTTTTCCCTCAGTGTAATCATCCTCATGTCGATCCTGATGCTGGTCCTGTCCTTTCGACGGGGAAAGACTGAGCAGGAGCTGGAAGCGCTCCAGGTGAAACGGAAAAATGTTCGACCCCTGATAGTCTCCTTGATCTTCATTGCCTATCTGATCGTTTTTCCCACACTGGGATTTTACATGTCCACGGCTCTGTTTGTGGCCGTGACCATGGCCTTTTTGAAGGTTCGAAGCCTGAAACTTTATCTGACGGTGATCCCTGGGCTGGCTTTGGTTTTTTACGGATTTTTCGGCCTGATTCTCAAAGTGCCGTTTCCGGAAAGCTGGCTGATCTGATAGCCGGTTTGCGGCTATCTGACCTTGGAAGCACAGCACTGCGGTCTTACATATACTTTTTTTGATTTCCAGGGAACTGTAAGGCAAGCCAGAATGATTGGTGAAAGATCTGGATGCTCGAACAGCGCACAAAATTATCGGAAGCATAGAGACCTCAATGTATGACGACCCTGTGACGACCGTAAGTATAAAAAGAGGTAAACCATTGTGCATCACATCCTGGCCGTCTTTTCGCCGTTGAATTTCGGCACCCTGTCTCTCGGGGTCCTGGTGGGGCTGATCATCGGCGCCCTGCCCGGACTGGGCGCCTACGTGGGCATCGCTCTTTTGATCCCCTTGACCTTTGTCATGGACCCCACCCCCTCGCTGATGCTTCTTACCGGTTTGTATGCGGCCGGGATCTACGGGGGCTCGATCATCGCTGTCCTGCTCAGGGTGCCGGGCACGTCTGCATCGGCGGCCACGGCCATGGACGGCTATACCTTGAGTCAGCGGGGCAAACCCCGGACCGCTGTGGGCATGGCCACCTTTGCTTCGGTCACCGGCGGCGTCTTCAGCGGTATCGTGCTCTTGACCCTGTCCCCGCTTTTGGCCAGAGTGGCGGTGGCCTTCGGCCCGCCCGAATATTTCCTGATGGCCATTTTCGGCCTGACCGCCATTGGCAGCATCTCCACCGGCAACATCCTCAAGGGGTTGATATCGGGGTTCGCCGGATTGTTTTTATCCACCATCGGTATCGATCTTCATTCCGGGTTTTTTCGATACAGTTTTGGCATCAGGGCCCTGGAGGGGGGGATGGACCTTGTGCCGGCCATGATCGGGCTGTTCGCCTTTTCCCAGGCCCTGATCCTGAGCGAAGAGCCGGAGACAGGCGTGGTTGAGGGCAAAATCGAAAAGGTGAGCTGGAATATCTGGCCGACCCTGAGCGAGATCCGTGAAGTCGGTCTCTGGACCTTTATCCGGTCCTATCTCGTGGGCACCGTGGTCGGATTGATGCCTGGGGCGGGTGCCAATATCGCCCAGTGGATTTCCTACGGCGAAGCCAAACGCTCGGAAAAGGCCGATCCCGAGTCCGATGGCGCCCTGCTCAGAGGCGTGGCCTCGGCTGAAGCCTCCAACAACGCCACCACCGGATCCTCTCTAGTGCCTTTGTTCGTCTTCGGCATCCCGGGCAGTGAAAGCGCGGCCATTTTGCTCGGCGCCCTGATGATCCACGGCCTGGTGCCCGGCATGCGGCTGTTTACCAAACAGGCCGATATCGTGTATCCCATCTTCTGGGGGTTTATTTTCGCCAATATTCTGATGGCCATTTTCGCTTCCTTTTTGAGTCGGGCCATGATCAACATTGTTCGGGTGCCCAAGTCCATCCTCATCCCCATCATCTTGTCTCTGTGTGTGATCGGCGCTTTCGCCATCACCAACAGTATCTTCCAGGTCTATGTCATGACCGGTTTCGGGATAGTGGGCTATTTGATGCGCAAATCCAACTTCGTCCCGGCGGCCATGTTGCTGGGTCTGATACTGGGACCCATTGCCGAGGACGGGTTTCGAAGCAGCCTGACCATGGCCGACGATTTTTTGCTGTTTTATTTCCTGCAACGCCCCATTTCCCTGGCCATCATAGTCCTGATCGCGGCGGTGATCGTCTTTGTCATCAGAAGGGAAATCAGACAAGGCCGCGAACTTGGCGGCGGAACCAGCAACCGATAATGAGGTGTCTGTCTATGAGCGAACCGATATGGTTGAGCAAAGGCCAAGGACGGCATTTTGAAATTCTGCAGGTGACCACGGTTCTGTCCGGTCCCCTGGACATTGGCCTCCACACCCTGGTCGGCCGCAGGGATGGTCCGACCCTGGGCCTGATCGGGTGTGTCCATGGTGACGAAACTCTGCCCCCGATGGCTTTTAAAAGCCTGCTGGACAGTATCGACCCGGCCGACCTGGCCGGACGGCTGGTGGTCGTTCCTGTGGCCAATCCCCTGGCCCTGGCTGTGTTCGACCGCCAGACCCCGGAACAGCACGGCAACACCGACCTGCACACGGTTTTTCCCGGCAATTCGGAAAAGGGCAATCTGACCAACAAGATCGCCCTCACCCTCTGTGATCAGGTGCTGGACCACCTGGATGCCTTTGTGGATTTTCATTCAGGAGGCTCGGGGGGACGGCTTCAGAACAGATCAGACTTCGACGAAACCCTGCCCCGGGAATTGCAGGACAGATGTTTGAAGCTGTGCCGGGCCTTTGGAGCCCCTTTCATCCACGGCAACAATCTGGCCAGGACCGCCACCAGCTACGTCAATCAAAAGAATATTCCCACCTGCAATGCCGAAGTCGGCGGGGCCTATTTGAGCAAGGATGACACCGGCGAGTACCTGTCAGGCATGGTCAGTGGCCTTAGGGGAATATTGACTGCCCTGGACATGCTGCCCGGACAGGAGCCGAACAGGCCGCCGCGGCAGGGTTTGTTCAGCTTCAAGAACCGTGTCGAGGTCAACCCTGCCCGGGGCGGGTTTCTCTGCTCTGAGTTCGAAACCCCCGCAGATCTGGGGCGGTTGATCGAGGCAGGGACCGTCCTGGGGCGGCTGGTGGATATGCACAGCCTGAAGACCGTCCAGGAACTGGTCGCACCCGTTGACGGATACCTCTTCTTCTCCAGGTATTCTGGAGTCGTGGATGCGGGTACCAAGGCCTTTGCTTTGGCCGAGGTTTCCGGAGTCCAATGGCTGGAGTGAGGACGCGGATGACTGAGGTTCCCAACCTTTGTTCAGCCAGCTGGCTCAAGGAAAGGGTCAAGGCGATTTTCCAGGCGGCAGGGGCGCCTGAGGCGGCGGCCGAAGACGTCGCGGACCATACCCTGGAGGCCCATCTCCGCGGGGTGGAGACCCACGGACTCAGGCGTCTCGGTCCATATCTGGATCGCATCGTCCAGGGCAGCGTCCAGGCCTGGGCCGAGCCCTTGATCAGGAAACAAAACGCCCTGATTCAGGTGGATGGAAGGCACGGCATCGGTCATCATGTGGCCGTGCGCTCAGCCTCCGCCGCTTCCCAGGCGGCCGAAGAGCTGGGGGTCGGCCTTGCCCTGGTCCGGGCCGGTCATCATTTCGGCTTTGCCGGATACTATGCAACCCGCATGGCCGCCCGGGGGCAGCTCACCCTGGTCGGATCCAACGGTCAGGTCTGTGTGGCCCCGAGGGGAGGGAAGCGGCCGCTTCTGAGCAACGATCCTCTGGCCATTGCGGCGCCTCTTGGGCCGGAGGGTTTTCTGGAACTTGACATGGCCATGAGCGTGACCTCCAGGGCCAACATCGTGCAAGCCGCCAGCCAGGGAGGACGTATACCTCAAGATTGGGCCCAGGACGAGCAGGGCCGTCCGACCAGCGATCCCGAAGCTGCTCTGGCCGGGAGCCTGTTGGCCTTCGGCGGGGACAAGGGCTGGGCCCTGCTCTTCGCCCTGGAGGTCGTCTTCGGGGTCCTCGGTGGCGGGGCCTATGCCGACCAAGTGGTCAACAAGGAAGCCCATCCCCGGGCCCCGGAAAATCTGTCCCAGTTCTTTCTGGCCATCGATCTGAACCAGACGTCCGGGGTGGAAGGCTTCGAAGAGCGGCTTCAGGATCTCATCGACCGCCTGGAACAGCTCCCGGTGGACCCAGGGGCCGACAGGCCCCGCTATCCGGGACGAAAGCGATGGCAGCTCCGCAAAAACAGATTGAGTGAGGGCATCCCTGTGATACCTCAGGATTACCGTCATCTGCAAACCTTGGGAGAACGATTTGACATCCGCATCGACTGAACAGACCCAGCCTGGACAGAGCCCCTTCGAGACCGGATCTCTGAGCGGGTACCTCCGCGAAGACGGTCGCTATGGCATTCGAAACCTGGTCGCGGTCATGGCCGCCGCCGACAACGTCAATCCTTTGGCCCGCAGGCTGTCCGCCCTGGTCGGGGACGTGGTCGTCCTGCCGGCCAGTTACGGCCGCGGCCAGCTTGGCCGGGACCTGGAGCTGACCCTGACCGCCATGGCCGGCCTGGCCGCGCATCCCAACCTTTTCGCCTGCCTGATCGTCTCCTTTGACCGGGCTTCTGCCGAGCGGATCGCGCATCGGGTTTCAAACTTGGGGCGGAGTGTCCGCACGCTCTCTCTTCTGGAAGAGGGAGGACTGAGCGAGTCCCTGGCCAGGGGGAGAGCGATGCTGTCCGAAATGAAGGAAGAGGCCGCAAACATTGGGCGCAGTCCCATGCTCCCCAAGGACGTGATCCTCGGTTCCGAATGCGGCGGATCGGACATAACCAGCGGACAGGCGGCCAACCCCGCCCTGGGCCAGGTCGTGGATGCTTTGCTTGCGGCCGGGGGCAGGGCCGTGTTTTCCGAGCCGGTGGAGTGCCTCGGGGTCGAGGACAAACTCCGCGAACGGGCCGTGTCCTCTGATGTGGCCGAGGACATGCTCAGAAGGATACAGGCCTACCAGGACATCGCCAGAAAAGAGGGGATCGATCTGACCGGAATCAATCCCACCGCAGACAATATTGCCGGCGGATTGAAGACCATCGAACAGAAATCCCTCGGCGCCCTGGCCAAAACCGGGACAGGTCCCATCGCCGGGGTCCTGGATTACGGTTGCTTCCCGACCGGCCCGGGCTTGTGGTTCATGGACGCACCGGCTCCCGCGGTGGAGAACATGACCGCTCTGGCCGCCGGCGGCTGCCAGGTCATCCTGTTTTCCTCGGGCAGCGCCAATCCGGTTGGCCACCCCTTGGCGCCTACGCTTAAGGTCGTGGCCAACCCCGAGACCGGCAGACGGATGGGGGAGCACATCGACGTGGACCTGAGCGGTTTTTTCACAGGCGCCATGACTATAGAGAACTGCGGCCGAAAGGTGATGGAGGCGGTCCTGAAGGTGATCAACGGTGGCTTGACCGCGGCCGAACGTCTGGACTACCTGGAAACCAACATCAGCCGTATCGGACCCTCGGTCTGAAATCAGGTTTGAGTTCCCGCAGTCAAGCTCCGGGGGTTTCAAACCGGATATCGGAACGATTGAAGTTTTGGTGGCACCAGGTTCAAAAACGTAAGGTACTCCCTGAGGTGGTAGGATAAAAAAAGAGAGGACGCGAATCCATGCCCATTCCCCTGACCGTCGGCTACATCCAGTGCCGGCCGGCCTTGAACGATCCAAAGGAGACCATGCGGGGCCTGGACCCGCTCCTGGACCGGGCCGCCTCCGCCGATCTCCTGGTCCTGCCCGAGCTGTGCAATTCAGGCTATCATTTCCAGAACCCGGAAGAGGCCCGGCAATCGGCCGAGCCGGTCGAGGACAGCCGTTTCCTTCGCTTTCTGCAGGACAAGTGCAGGCAGCACCGGTTTTACCTGGCCACGGGGTTCAACGAGCTGGAGGGCGATTGCCTGTACAATACAGCCGTCCTGCTGGGGCCGGAGGGCTATGTCGGCCGCTACCGCAAGCTGCACCTGTTTCTCAATGAAAAAAGCTTCTTTCAGCCGGGGAATTCCGGACTGCCGGTCTTCGACCTGGGCGGGTACACGGTCGGCCTTCTGGTCTGTTTCGACTGGATGTTTCCTGAGGTCTGGAGGATCCTGTCCCTGAAAGGGGCGGACGTCATCTGCCATCCCTCCAACCTGGTCCTGCCCGGATACGCCCAGCAGGCTATCCCGGTCCATGCCCTGACCGGCCGGGTCTTTGTGGTCACGGCCAATCGGGTCGGGTCCGAGAAGGAGCTGACCTTTACCGGACAATCCCTGATCGCTGATCCCGGTGGGCGGGTCCTGGCCAGGGGGTCGGAAACAGATCCCGAGATGGGGCTTGAGTGCGTGGACCTCGACCAGGCCCGGGACAAGATGATCACGGCCAGGAATCATCTCGTCACAGACCGCAGGCCGGAAGAGTATGGATTTCTGGTCGACAAGTCTTTTAGGCAGACATAAAGGCCAAGTACCTTTTCGTCTTGATATGCTCCAGCCTTTATCCCGTTTCTCTTGAAACTCATCCGAAACAATCCGGATTCTACCTGAGCTCAGTTCTACATCCCGGGCCTTGATAGCGCTTATCGAGAGGGAGTGAGCCGCAGGCACACTGCGTACCAACCTTCTGCATTTTTATCGTACCAAAGAACTTCTTCGTTTACTCTCCCTACTTGCAGGCTTTAATGTTTTCAATGGGATGTGACAAAAAGTCGTTAGCAAGATGCCCTATCTTTTTATAAGTATCCAATATTTTTGTGTTAAGAGAAAATGTAACAATCATTAAAAAATGCTTGACATAAAAAAATGCTCCTGATATTTGAATCTTAAATACGATCGTATTTAAGATTCATTTTTTGGTAGCCTTACTGTTATGGCTTCAAGATCACGAATTTTGGCGATTGAAAACTGGTATGGCTACCGGGATCTGTCCGCAGTCATATGTGACAGTCGGTCAGTGATCATGCAGAGCCAAACTTTTGGACCGAAATCGCCGCCGCAGTCTCTGACTCAATCATAGAATTGGTAAGAACAACAAACTGATTGCAACAGGAGGGGAAAATGAGAAAGAAACGTATCATGCTCATGAGTCTTTTGACCGTCATTGGAATAGCCCTGTCCATCAGCCAGACCATGGCCAAGGAATCTGCCCCATTGGATTTGAATCCCGATAAAGCCGCCCTAGTCATTTTGCATTATCAAAACGACATTGTTCACCCGGATGGGAAAATCGCCGAGGCCTATGCCAAACGCATTTCAGAGGCCGGAAACGTCAAGAACACCAAAGCAGTCCTTGAGGTCTGCAGGAAAAAAGGCATTCCGGTTATTCATGTGCGATTTGCACTCAGACCCGGCGCCCCGGAGGTTTCGGCAAAACCTGGACCGTTGTTTACTGCCTTCACGAAGATGGGTGTTCTCGTGGACGGGACCTGGGGGGCAGAAATCATTGATGAACTACAACCGGTCGGCAATGAGCCGGTTGTTAGCCACGCCTCGAAAAACGGGTTTTACGGCACGGACTTGGATATCATCCTCCAGGCAATGGATGTCTCTGATCTTATGATAGCAGGGATAGCCACGGCCAGATATGTCGTCCTAGCAACCACACTGTCAGCCAGTGACCGACAGTATTACCCAATTGTGCTACAAGATTGCTGCAATGATGCTTCCGATGATTTGCACAACTGGATCATCGACAATGTTTTGAGCTACATCGCAGTGATCTCCGATTCACAAGAAGTTACGAAAATGATTAACGACGCAGAATAGCACGGCTGCATTGTTTGACTTCTGACCATCACATGGAGCAATTGAACAGCATGAATAAGGAGACCATCAAAGAAACTGATGTTGTAGTGATAGGTGCGGGCATTATCGGGCTGAGCATTGCCCGAGAATTAACCAAATACCGAGTGAAGGTTACGGTTATTGACAGAGAAGCGGATGTATCCATGGGAATCAGCAAGACTGCCGGTTCACTCATCTACATGGGATTGTTCCAGTCGTTGTCCCTGGTGATCAAGGACCTGGGGAAAGGGATGGATCTTGAAGCCGAGACCAAAACCGAACGTATGAACATGCTCTGGGGTGGTTTTTGTGACTTCGATGCTATCGCTCATGATCTCGACATCGCTCACAAACATGTCGGTCTCCTGATTGTAGCTAGAAACGAAGAGGAACTCAAAAAACTGCGGCGGCTCGAACATTTGGCCCGTTTCGTGCCAGGCGGGACCATCAGGAGAGTATCTAAGGATGAGTTATTGGCCATGGAGCCCAATTTGACTCCGGATGTCATGGAAGGCCTGCACGATACGACCGGTACGATCTCTATATTTGGACCGGAATACGTATTTGCCATTTACGAAAATGCCAAGAAAAATGGGGCAAACATTCTCCTAAATACTGAATGCCTGGGAATTGAGCGGGAAGACGGGCAGCAACTGGTGCAGACATCCGCCGGTACAATCAAGACCAGTTATATTGTCAACTGTGCCGGGAAATATGCAGACAAAATTGCCGACATGGCTGAGGCCAGGCAGGGATGGAATTTGATGTTCTACAGAAGCCAGGCCTTGATCCTTGATAAGAAGCTTGAGGGGACCATTGACCATATCATTGGAATCCCCCCGGATGCGGGGAAAATCGATTTTCTGTATCCCTTGCAGGAGGGAAATATCCATGTCTACGGAGGGTATTATGATCCGGTGGATGACCGTGAATATACGGACACGACCAGAGAAAACTTCGATGATGCGGTCTCGCGGATGAAGCAATTGGTGCCATGCCTTTCAGAAGAACATATCATCACCTCTTATGTGGGAGTGCGGACCTTCAACGACAAGGAGTTTGAGGAAAACCTGATCGAGCATTCGCCCCGGGATCCGAACTTCATCAATGTCCTGGTCAGGATGCCGGGCTTCACTCCCGCACCGAGGATTGCCAGAAAGGTCACCGGAATGCTGGAACATGCAGGCTTGAAACTCAAAGTCAACGAGGACTTCGATTCGAGCCGGGAATCCATTCCCCGTTTCCGTTTTCTCTCCGATTCTGAAAAAAACAGCCTCATAGCCCGGGATGACCGGTATGGGCGGGTCATCTGCAGATGTGAGACGGTAACCGAGGCAGAGATCGTGGAGGCCATTCAGCGGGGTGCTACGACCTTGCAGGGCGTCATGTTTCGGGCACGGGCGGGCATGGGGCGATGTCAAAGGAACTGGTGCGGACCCAAGATCCTGGATATTCTGGCGCGTGAGTTGGGAAGGACCAGAAACAATATAACCTATAAAGGCGAGGGGTTTCAGTTAGTCAACGGGCAAACTTTGTAAGGAGGAGATTATGAAAGCGAAACAGGTGTTGTTCGGATGTCTAGTGTCTTTGCTGCTGTTGGCCGGTTTCTCTTCACTGGGAACCGTTCAGGCCAAGACCCTCAAATATTCAAGTCCTTACGGTGAAACCAATCCCATGACCAACTCCATGCAGTGGTTCGGGAAGGAACTGGAAAAACGCACAAATGGTGAATACAAGGCAAAATTTTACTTCTCCGGTCAGTTGGGAAAAGCACCGGATATGCCTGCGCTTTGTAAAAGCGGAGCGGTGGACTTCATCTTTTCTGGGATGGGCTATACACCACATATCTTCCAATTGAACAGAGGGTTCGAGTTGATGTACATCACGGAAAACCCTCACGCCAACGGCGCGGCACTGTGGGAACTCTACCATAACTATGAACCCGTCAGACAGGAATGGGAAAAAGCCGGATTGATGATGGTTTTTCCGGCCGGGATCGACATCATGGCCTGCCAGAGCCGAACCCCGGTCAAAGGCGTCGCTGACATAAAGGGCAAGAAATTCAGAAGCTACGCCGGAGTGGCAGAAATGATCAAGGCTTGGGGTGGGAATCCCATTTCCCTGTCCTATGCTGAAATCTATGATGCCCTCAACCGGGGGGTGCTCGACGGCGCCTTCGGGATCCCTTCCTTGAATGTGCATGCCTCGAGGTTCTGGGAGGTGGCACCGTATGTTTTCAACACTGGCGCAGGTATCTATGCGGTCACCTATTTTGCAATGTCAAAGAAAACCTACGACAGTTTCCCGGATGAGGTCAAGACGATCGTTGATGATTTGCGCAAGGATGGCATGAAACGACATCGTGAATGGATGACACGAAAGGAAAAGGAGGTCTTCAAGAAACTGCATGAAGAAAAATCTGTGAAAATCATCAACTGGACTTCCGAAGAAAAGGCCAAGGCCAAGGAACTGGTCGTTCCGGGTATCTGGCAGTCATGGCTTGATGAAATGGAACAAAAAGGTCTGCCTGGTGACGAATTCTTGCAAAAATATAAGTCCCTGGTCAAAAAATACGAAGAAGAATATCCCTATAAAAATCCCTATGACTATTAACAATGCGCCAAGAATCCTTCTATCATCAGATCAGGAGGATTCTTGGCGGTTGAGGGAGACTGCCTGAACATGTACCTCCCGCAAAAGAAAGGCAAGCATTGGCTGCAGCAACCCGTACGGATCGTCTACCTGATGGCCCGGGCGGTGGTCAGTACCTGTCTCGGGCTCATGGTCTTTTTGGTGGTCATTGATGTAATCGGGAGAAGCATCTCAGGTTCGGGCCTGCCGGGAACCGTAGAGATCAATGAATACTTGCTGATCATCGTGGGTTTCTTGGGCATTTTTCAGACGCATCACGAGAAGGGACATGTCTGTGTCGATCTTTTGTTCGATAAACTTCCCCCTTCGGTCCGAATAACCCTGGACCGGATCAACAACGCACTGATCTTTCTCTTCAGCCTCCTCTTGCTGTATGCGGGGACGGCTCGGTTTTGGTCGGCCTTGCAGGCCGGGGAAACGAACTGGTTTGGCGCGTATGTGGTACCGGTTTGGTTTGTGAGGATAGTTGTTCCCATCGGCTGTTTTGCCCTGTGCATGCAAAGCCTGATGAACATAGTTAGACCCGATCCTCTCTTTGGAGATTCCGAGGCCAATGAATAAACACGGCATCTTTAACGGACTGACCTGGCTGCCTAACCCGACTTGGCGGCAAGCCTTGCTGGAGGCAATGGGCCCACCATTACATACAGTTGTCCGGCCAGATGGAAGGGGACATTCGTTATGAGCCCAGTTGAAATCGGTCTACTCGGGTTATGCGGGCTTCTAATTCTTCTCATCATGCGTGTTCCCATTGCCTTTGCCCTCAGTATCGCGGGTCTTTCGGGCATTATCGCTTTGGATGGCTGGAGCATCGGAATATTCAGCTTGGGTAACTATCCTTTTGCCTTTTTAAAAAGTTGGTTGCTTGTCGCCATCCCCCTGTTTATCCTGATGGGATACCTGGCGACTACTGCTGGAGTCACCAGACATGCCTTCACCACGGCCTATCGCTGGTTCGGCCATCTGCCCGGTGGTTTGGCTATCGCCAGTATAGCGGCCTGTGCAGCTTTCTCCGCGACTTCTGGCTCTAGCGTGGCCACTGCCGGATTGATGGGGGCCGTAGCCATTCCGGAGATGCAAAAGTACGGGTATGATGCGAAATTGTCCACTGGGACTGTAGCCGCCGGAGGACTGCTCGGCATCCTCATCCCGCCGAGCATCGTTCTGGTGATCTACGGCTTTATCACTAAAACTTCTGTAGCCAAACTGCTCCTGGCTGGTATTTTTCCAGGTATTCTTACAGCTCTGCTCTATTTCGCTGGTATTTATGCCATGGTGAAGATCAGGCCCGCACTGGCACCAAAGGCTCTGCATTTCACCTGGAAAGACCGATTGTACTCCCTGCCGAAGATTTGGGGTGTCGTAGTGCTGTTCTTGACTGTTGTCATCGGCATTTACGCCGGCTTCTTCACACCGACCGAAGCCGCGGCCGTGGGGACTTTCATCGCTTTTATCATGAGCCTCTGCAGAAATTTCAGGCGACCCGGAGTCCTGTCCAAGGCATTTATTGATACCGGCCGGACCACGGGCATGATATTGGCCATCTGCGTGGGGGCTACGTTGTTTACACAGTTTATTACCCTGACCGGATTGCCTGATACAGTCTCGACCGTGGTCTCAAAAATGCAGCTAGCGCCGCTTTGGATACTTATCGCCATGCTGGCGGTCTATATCCCACTGGGTTTGTTTCTAGATACAATATCCATGCTGCTGATCACGGTTCCGATCTTTTTCCCCATTGTTCTCAGCTTGAACATCGATCCCATTGTCTTTGGGATCCTGGTGGTTAAAATGGAGGAAATATCACTGATCACCCCACCGGTGGGATTGAATGTCTACGTCATCAAGGGAGTGGCCCCGGATGTCCCCCTGAGTCAAATCTTCATTGGTATAATACCCTTTTTGTTCATGGAATTTATCGTGATGGCCATTCTCATTGCTTTTCCGCAGATCATCACGTTCTTGCCGAACTCAATGGTCGTCTATTGATCGGAAACCCATTTGCACAGGAGATAGAGATTGGTTGCAGTGCTCGAAAAAAAAGTTGATGTCGCAGTAATTGGCGGCGGGCCGACCGGACTTTCTGCTTGCCTGGAGTTAGCCAAGGATTCCGGGATGACCACAGCCCTTTTTGAAAGTGACACAGAACTGGGCGGCATACCGCGCAGCTGCCATTTTTTCTTCGGCATGCGCGATATGAAAAGGTTATACACTGGTCCTGGATATGCCAGAACACTTGATCGCCTCGTCCGCAGAACTCCGGTTGACATATACACCGGCGCTTCGGTGACGCAAATCGTTCCGCCCCAGGGCGGCGGCAGACACCTCGTGAAAGTGGTGACCCAGGACGGTTTGCTACAATGTGAGTGTACGTCTATTTTACTGGCCACCGGATGTTTCGAGCGGTCACGAGAATCGCGAAGAATTCCCGGTACCAGACCAGCCGGTATTTTTACGACCGGATCTTTGCAGCAGATTGTGAATTTGCAGAAGGTAAAGCCGGGTAAAAAAGCCCTGATCCTCGGAAGTGAGCATGTTTCCTTATCGGCTGCCTTGACGCTCAAGCGGTCCAAGACCAAAATTGTGGGGATGGTTTCCGAAGATCCTCGACTCCAGACCTATCCGATTGCTGCAAAAGCCATAAGCAGCGCCTTGGGCTTTTCCCTCTTCAAAGGCGCATCCATTGAGGCTATCTTCGGAAAGAAACGGGTGGAGGGCGTCCGTTTGGTTTGGGAGGATACGCAGAGGACTTCCGATATTGAGTGTGATATGATCGTTTGCACCGGAAGATTCCGTCCTGATGCTGCCTTGATCTACAAAACAGGAATCATAGAGAATCCGGCTAGCCTGGGCCCTGAAGTGGATACGAACTTTATGACAAGCCAAGAACATATCTTTGCAGCTGGCAATATCTTACGGGGTGCAGATATGCATGATATCTGCGCCTTGGAGGGCCGGATGGCGGCCCGGCGCATCCTGGAGTCAGTCGGATCGAAGACTGTTCAAGAAGACACCCGTGTTGCCATCGAAGGCATGCATCCTATCCGTCATGTCGTTCCCCAGAAGCTCGTTCCGGAAGACCTCTGGAATCAAAAGACGCCTTTCCGGACCTCGATTGTTTCAACACAGGTTAGCCGCAGCCTGAAAAAAGTGCTCTTGGAAGCCTGGTCCGGAGACAGGAAAATATGGTCGAGACGGTATGCGCGATTGATCGCAAACAAACGGCTCCCCGTGCCTGTTGATAGCTTTGACTGGAGCAAGGTAGATCGAAGCCGAGGAATTGTTCTCAAAGCCCGGTTGCTTTAAGCGAGAGGTGGTGTTGGTCATGTTACAGAAAAAAGGAAAACCTGAAACGATAACTGATGACAAACCGAGCCAGGCATATAATGCCATTAAGGAGTTGCTTTTCAGCCGAGTTCTCGCACCAGGCCAGAAACTCCCCTACAATGATTTGTGCGAACTTGTTGGCTTGAGCAAAACTCCAATTATTAGCGCTTTGAATCGTTTGGTTTATGAGGGATTCATTCTTTATGAACCGAACAAGGGATACAGGATTGCATTCGTAGACGATCAGACAATCTCCCATCTCTGGGAAATTCGGATTGAGCTTGAATGCATCAATATCAGGGATGCAGTCAAGAATTTTACTCCAGATAAATTTGCAGAGCTCCAACGTAAACATGAACTGCTCAGTCAGTATAGGCCACAGTTTACCAACAGGAAGAAATTGGAGCTGGATATGGATATGCATACGGAAATAGCCAGGATGGGAGGGAACAAATTTTCTGAAACCTATTTGAAGAATGTTCTCGAACACATCCATTTCATGTATCGACTTGAAAGGGAGGTGGATAGAAGAAAAGAGGAAATAGAATCAGAACATCGGAACATCATCGAAAGCATAGGCAACCGAGATGCGACTATGGCCGAGAAATATATGCGAGACCACATAGAAGCTCTCCACAGGCTCATGCTCGATTATCTTCAGGACTTGAAGCAATCTGAAGAAAGTTTCTGGATGTGATGCACTATGTCCCAATTGGGCGGCTATTTTTAAAGCCGATGACCCTCAGCAGAATAATGGTAACCGAATGATTTTACGAAGCAAAGTTTATCGATAGAGATCGGAGGACCTACATGAATAATACAGATTTGACAGCAAAACAGGTTGCATATGCCAAGGAGCTTCACGAAAAAGCGAGAAAAGCAGTAGAGACAGTCGCCGAATATGATCAGGAAAGGGTTGACAAACTCTGTCAGGCCGTTGGATGGGCGATTTCCAATGAACAGACCTTCACCAGGTTGGCCCGGATGGGTGTTGAAGAGAGCGGTATAGGAGATATTCAAGGAAGACCAAACAAGCGCTTTAAAGTCCATGGAGTCCTCAGAGACTGTTTGCGTCAGAAAAGCGTCGGTATTGTCGAGGAAATCCCGGAAAAGGGCATCGCAAAGTACGCCAAGCCTGCCGGTGTGATCGTATCACTAGTCCCGACCACAAACCCGGCCATGACTCCTGCCACGACTGCGGTGTTTGCGATAAAAGCAAAAGATGCAGTGATCTTCTGCCCCCATCCCAGAGCCCAAAAAACAATACAGGAAACTGTATTGGTTTTGCGTCGGGCCTTAGCGGATCAAGGTGCTCCGGAAGATATCTTCCAGGTTGTGGAGCAACCGAGTTTCTCGTTGACCCATGAGCTGATGGCAAAATGCGACCTCGTAATGGCCACAGGCGGACCGGCCATGGTCAAGGCGGCGTATAGTTCGGGAACTCCGGCATTCGGAGTCGGGGCGGGGAACGCGACCATGGTTGTCGACGAGACAGCAGATGGCGAAAGGGCGGCCAACTATGTGATGCTCAGCAAAATGAACGACAATGGATCCGGTTGCTCCGCCGACGGCAATGTTCTGGTTGCCGGCAGTATCTATGACAACTTCTTACAGGCACTGCAAGATGAAGGGGGCTATCTCGTGTCTGACAAGGAGAAAGATTTGCTGGAAGCGGCCATGTGGGACGAACAGGGCCGACGGACAATCGATACGGTGGCTTGCGCGGCTTCCAAGATTGCGGACAAGGCGGGATTTACTCTACCAAAGGGCAAACAGTTTCTTGTGGTCAGACAGGAGGGCATAGGAGAACAATATTCTTTCTCCAAAGAGAAACTCTCGCCGGTGCTTGCAGTCTATAAGTTTCAAAGCTTTGAACAAGCACTCGATATGGTGAACGATATTTTTCGAGTGGGTGGAAGAGGCCATTCCTGCAGCATTTATTCCTACAATGAGGACCATATCGAGCAGCTGGCATCTTCGACCCCAGTCAGCAGGATAATGGTCCGCCAGCCGACATCGCTGGCCAATTCCGGTTCGTTCAGCAATGGAATGCCGATGACAGCCAGTTTGGGGTGCGGCTTTTGGGGGAACAACATCACCAATGAAAATATTCACTTGAAACATTATCTGAATTTTACCTGGGTCAGTCGTCCAATAGAAGAAGACAAGCCATCAGAGCAAGAGTTGTTTGGTGAATTTTATCAGTCAAAGGTTTATTAACCCATGATAAAGGGACTGGATCATATCAATATCGTGGTAAGCGATCTGGAATCCGCAAGAGGGTTTTTTGAACTCTTTGGATTTCGTGAGATAGATTCTTCTGAATTGTCCGGAGAATGGATATCAGCCATCGTCAGGTTGGAACGAGTTGTCGCTCGTTATGTTCGGCTTGAATTACCGGGAACAGCCTGCAAAGTAGAACTGATAGAATATGAGCATCCGCCTGCGGGCAAAGACGATTATCTGGGCAACGCAAATGAGATAGGATTGCGACATCTTGCCTTTGAAGTGGGCGAAATTGAAAAAGAGGTTAAAAAATTTAAAAGTTATGGTGTTGAATTTCTAAGCGACATCTTTGTGTATGAAAAGCTCGGTAAAAAATTGGTCTATTTCTACGGACCGGATGGCATTTTGTTAGAACTGGCAGAGTATGGCTCCAATGAATGACTTTACAAAAAGGAATGAGGACCTGTTGTGTCTGTACTACCCCAAGTGACGATCAGGGAGGTGTCTCTAAGGGACGGGCTACAGTCGGAAAAGGAATTTGTGCCGACTGATACAAAACTCGAGCTGATAGAGGGCCTTTCCCATGCAGGCATTGAATATCTGGAAACAACATCATTTGTCAGTCCAAGAGCAATTCCTCAGCTTCGAGATGCGGCAGAGGTTATGTCAAGAGTGGAGCGGGGCCGTCTTAAGCATGAGGTCATGGTGCCGAACCTCAAAGGTGCCCAGCTCGCCATGGATGCCCGGGCGGACCGTTTGATTGTCTTCGTGTCTGCTTCCGAAGCCCATAATCAGGCCAACGTCAGGCGCAGCAGAGAAGAATCTCTTGCTGACCTGGAGAGTATCTTTGCGTTGGCCCAAGACCGACAGGTACCTGTTTCGGGTATTATTGCCGTCGCTTTTGGATGTCCCTATCAGGGAAAAGTACCTAGGACGGAAGTACTTAAAATAGCTAAGCTTTTCACCGGACTGGGGGCCGACAGGGTTTCCCTGGCCGATACAACAGGTTTGGCCAATCCGAAGCAAGTCTCTGAAATAGTTTCCTGTTTTCAAGATGAACTGACTGATGTTTCATTGGGTCTGCATCTTCACAACAACAGGGGGCTGGCCATGGCCAACTTGTATGCTGGGTATATGGCTGGCATTACCATGTTCGACACCTCACTCGGTGGTATCGGCGGATGTCCGAATGTCCCGCAGGCAGCAGGTAATTTGGCCACGGAGGATGTTGTCTTTCTCTTTGACGAGATGGGGGTTGAGACGGGGATCAATCTTCCTCGTTTGATCAAGGCGGCGCAGTATTTGGAAGAGATACTCAGGCATCCTCTGCCCGGCCAGGTGATGAAGAGCGGTCCAGCGGATTCCAGGCTGGCGGCTGCCCTGTGCGGTGTCGGGCAGAGGATGGAATCAGCCTGATCGACATACCCGATCGTCGCTTCAAAAAGATAGAAGTTTATATTGACAAGAGAAAGTGAATGGTTTATGGTCGAACCATGGCTTAACCAAATTCTGCTTTACAACGTCTCGTACCCCTGTTTCCTAATTGATTGATTCCACTTATGGGCAGCCAAGATAATCGTTCCCCGAATATAGTCGATTCACACAGCCGTGTCTTCGATAAGTTGATTCAGTTTTTTATAGATTCCTTAAAGAATGGTGACTTGAAATCCGGTGATATATTGTTATCCGAAAGGAAACTGTCGGCACATCTGGGCGTTAGTCGGGGCAGTATTCGGGAAGCAATACGCGCCCTTCAGGTATTAGGCATTTTATCAATGGGTTATGGAAAGAAAACGTATATCATGTCTCCTGATCCCAAGTCATTGGCTGAGGTCTTTAACCTTTCCATGTCTTTGCGGCCCTCGATATCGAAAAATATTGTTGAAGTCCGTATAATTATCGACAGTGAAGCGGTTGGTCTGGCTTGTCAGAGAGCCTCTCACGAAGAAATCGAGGATATCAGAAACAGTCTGTTAAAGCTCAACAACATTGGCGATAAAGTAAACGAAGAGCAAGACGCAGCACATGAAGCTGCCCAGACTGATTTTAACTTTCACAAAAGTATTATCAAAGCAACACATAATGATTTTCTATGCTTTATCTATGACATCTTGGAAAATCTTCTCTGGCAGGATCATCTGAAGAGATGGAAGGAGTCTATCCTGCTGATTCCTAACGCATTCTCCGTGGTAGGCAATGCACATGAAGAGATTTTCAATGCCATAAGATCAAAAAATGAGGAACTGGCCTACAGGTACATGAAAAGTCATTTTCAAATCCTTGAAGACAAAAAAAGATAAAAATTTTTCTTCTTTTGGTTTGACCAGTGTAAGACCAAAATTGAATCTTAAAAAAACAATTTTTTAGCTGACTGGCTTCAGAATTCAAGAAGGGGTTCAGGCAAGATAGCATCTGTCTTGGCTTTTTGTTTAAAAACTGATCAGCAAGGGAGGGAATATGAAATTATCAACCAAGAAAGCAGGGTTATGTTTCTGTACGGCGGCATTAACAGTTATGGTCTTGCTTTTCACAGTCTCCGGGGCCTTTTCCGGGGACTATCCCGAGCGTTCCATAAAACTCATCGTCCCCTGGGCTGCTGGCGGGGGGACAGATACCGTAGCCCGGATACTAGCCCCGGAAGTGGAAAAAGTGCTCGGTCAGAACATCGTGGTCATGAACAAGCCCGGGGGCAACGGTGCAGTCGGGCACACCTTCGGGGCACAGGCAAAACCGGATGGTTATACCATCACCCTTGGGACAACAGAGATGTCCACCGTTCATCTGCTGGGCCTGTCCGATTTTTCGTACCGGGATTTCGATCCCATTTGCCTGGTAGCCACGGGACCCGGATGCATGGCAGTCCTGGATTCATCACCTTACGACAGTCTGCAAGACATCATAGCCGATGCCAAGGAGCGACCCGGTGAAGTGAAAGTTTCTTCCATCGGTGTGGGTGGCATATGGAATTTGGTGGCTGTGGGGCTGTGCAAGAAAGCGGATGTAGAGATGAACATCCTGCCGTATAATGGAGGCGGGCCCGCCGTGGTTGCAGCCCTCGGCGGTCACGTTGATGCGGCGAGTGTTGGATTTATGGAGGCCCTTCCTCAGGTCCTGGACGGGAAAATGAGATTCCTGGGGGTGGCAAGCGATGAGCGGGTCCCCTACTATCCTGATTATCCCACCTTTAAGGAGCAGGGGGTTGACCTGGCCCTGGGAGCCTACTGGGGGATTATGGTTCCCAAGGATGTTCCCGCCGAGATCAAGAAAACCATATCAAAAGCTTTCCAGAAAGCTGTTTCTTCGCAAAAATTCACCGACTTATGCAGGGAGAAAGGCTTTATTCAGAATTATAAGGATACACAGGAATTTTCCTCTTGGCTGGAAAAAATGGACAAGGTATTCAAAGAGGTTGTTACCCAGTAATATTTAATCTTACCGTTTATAGGTATCCGATGAAGCGAAGCTCAAAGCCAGCGAAGGCTTTCAAGAAACGGAGACCTGGAGAAGGAGCGGATTCATGACTCCCCGTGTTCAACGATTACGTCAGCGATTAATTGATTCTGTGCCCTCGGTTGATATTGTCCGGGCCAGATTAATGACCCTGGCCTATCAAGAGGCTGAAGGAGAACCCACAGTCTCGATCCGTGGGAAGGCAATGCACAAGCTCTTCACTGAAATGCCCATTTCCATACATCCGGATGAGCGCATCGTGGGGAGCCCAACAGTTGCCATCCGGGCGGCACAGCTTTTTCCAGAGGTACAGGCGGGATGGCTCGACCTCGAACTTGATTCTGTGAGTACAAGGGAGTGGGATCCGCTCTCCATCAGTGATGCGGACAAGCAGGAGCTTCGAGAACAGGTTCTACCTTACTGGCAGGGCAGGACGATCTATGACTGGGTGTATAAGAACACCCCGCAGAAAACGAAAAATGTTATCTTCCTGAACCCGAACGAATTTCCTACCAAATCTTCAGCCTTGATTGATAACTTCTCCCTGGTCCAGAAAGGAATCGGGACGGTTGTTCCAAACTACAAGCGGGTGCTGGACTCGGGTCTCAAAGGTATGATGGCTGAGGTGCAAGACAAGATTGATTCACTTGATCTGACCGCAAGCGGTGACTGCCAGAAGCAACTTTTCTACCGAGCGGTTCTGACCACCCTTGAAGGACTCAAGGTTCTTGCCGAACGCTACGCCTCACTGGCCATGGAACTGGCGGTTTGCGAGCAGGATGCGCAGCGTCGTAAGGAGTTGCATCGGATTGCTGAAATATGCTCCCGTGTCCCGTATAATCCGCCGAGGGATCTGTGGGAAGCTGTGCAGAGCTTCTGGTTCACCCACCTGGCCGTTCGCATGGAAGAAAGCGGTCACTCCCTTTCCCCGGGACGATTCGATCAGTACCTCTCACCTTTTTATGAAGAAAAAAACGCAGCCGAAAAGAACGACGCTCTGGAGTTGATCGAATGCCTTTTTCTTAAATTTTCCGAAACCATGCTTTTTTCAAGTACCGACACCTCGAAGTTCTACACCGGCGTTCCCCAGTGGCAGAATTTAAATGTCGGTGGACGAACAGAGAACGGCAGGGACGCTACTAATCCATTGTCCTATCTTGCGTTGGAGGCCATGACAGAACTCCAGGTGGTGCAACCCGACATCTCGGTACGCGTCCATCCTGAGACACCACAACGTTTTTTGTTGAAAGCATGCCAATTGGCGGGTAAGGGAACCGGGCACCCGAAGTTTTACAACGAGGATTTAATCGCCCACTCCATGGCCGCCAAAGGGATATCTCTTGAGGAGTCGCGAAATTTTTCAATCATGGGCTGTGTCGAGCCTCGGGTGACAGGAAAAGAAGGCATTCATTTGACCGGAGGGTTTATCAATCTCCCAGCCGCCGTGGAACTTTCGCTTACAGGAGGAAGGTGGCGCTTTGGAGAACGACGGGTTGGGCCTGCTACCGGCGAAGGTCGGGAATTGAACTCATTCCAAGAAGTGATGGAGGCTTTCAAGACACAGCTGTCCCATATGATCCACGAAATGTTCGTGGTCAATGCCATCGCACAGGTTGCCTATACCAGTCTCCTCTCTTCGCCTTTTCTATCGGCAATTACAGAAGGGTGCCTTGAAAAGGGTGCCGATCTGCAACATGGAGGAGCCGTATACAATTTTGGCCCAGCAGTAAACGGAATCGGCATCGCCGATACCGTTGATTCTCTTTTTGCCCTTAAACACCTGGTCTTCGAGGAGTGTCGGTTCAGCATGGGGGAGATGATGGCTGCTCTTGACAAAGATTTCCAGGGACATGAAGAACTTAGGAATGCCCTCTGCAGTGAGGTGCCGAAATTCGGGAACGACCTGGATGAAGTGGATGAACTCGGCCGAGAAGTTGTACAGTTTTTCAATAGGGAATGCATGAAATACAAGAATATCTTTGGAGGTACGGCCCAGGCAGGCATCATTCCCGTAACTGCAGGCATCCCCTTTGGCAAGGTCGTGGGAGCCCTGCCCAGCGGACGCAAAGCCGGCACCCCCCTGGCGGATGGTTCCTCGCCGAGTCATGGCAATGACAAGAAGGGCCCTACTGCAGTGCTACGTTCTGTAGCTAAGCTTGATCTGGCCAGGCTGAGGAACGGGGATCTGCTCAATATGCGCATCAGTCCCACCGCGATTCAAAGCCGTGAGGGTCTAGGCAAATTTGCCGATTTTATTCGTGGGTTCTGTGATGTCGGCGGATGGCACATCCAGTTTAACGTTGTGGATACAGCTCTTCTGCGCGATGCCCAGGAACACCCGGACAAGTACACTGACCTGCTTGTCCGGGTGGCAGGGTATAGTGCTTATTTCAATCAGCTACACAAGGAGGTTCAGGAGGATATTATACGGAGGACCGAACATTGCCTGTAGACAGTCGATCTCCAACGGGTCTCATTTTTGACATTCAAAGATACAGTTTACACGATGGACCGGGGATTCGAACGTTGGTCTTCTTCAAGTCCTGTCCACTGCGCTGCCTGTGGTGCTCGAACCCGGAATCTCATTTAGGGGAAAGGGAGTTGATACTCGATGTTCAACGCTGTATCGGCTGCGGTCGATGCGCCGATATTTGTCCGACACAGGCAATCAAGCCGAAAGAGGGGAACTATGCTTTCTATGATCGGCAACTCTGCGATCTATGCGGCTGTTGCTTGGAAGTTTGTCCGCAACACTCTCGGCGCATCGTGGGAACGGTAAAGGGCGTGGAAGAAATCATGGCTGAGATTGAGCGGGATCTTCCTTTCTTTCGGCGTTCCGGCGGAGGGGTGACGCTTGGCGGCGGGGAGCCCACAAGCCAGCCAGCTTTTGCCTGCACACTGCTTGAAGCATGTCAAGAAGAGTGCATCCACACAACCGTGGAAACTTGCGGCTACTGCGAGAGAGAGACTTTGGAACAAATCTCCTCGGTGACGGATCTTTTTTTGTATGACATCAAGGTGGTTGACCCCGGGAGGCATCGTCAATACACCGGCAGGGGCAATGAACGAATTCTGGACAATCTGAAATGGCTCGTCCGATCTCATTTCAACATTGTCATCCGTTATCCGCTCATTCCAGGCTATAACGACCGGGCCGAAGATATAAGCTCGCTTATCTGGCTGCTCAAAAGCATCAATGGCCATCAAGTCCTCGAACTGGTCCCTTATCATCGATATGGGGAGGCAAAGTACGAGATGTTGGGGAGAGCGTATCCCTTGAAAAAGGTTCAGGTGCCGGCAGAAAACAGTGCTGCCCGGGTCTGTGAAAAGATCCGCTCCAGAGGGATCGAATGTCGTATCCTGCATTGATTGAATATGAACAGGGCAGATAAAATAATTGGTATTCTCATCGTCCTTTTCGGGATTTTCGTCTTCTTTCTCAGCGCTGATTTGCCTTCCGCTGCCCGGAAAGCCATTCCGGGCCCCGCGTTGTTACCGCAGCTTGTGGCCGGGGGGCTGGTCTTTTGCGGGACACTTCTTTTTGTAAGCGCAAAGATGCGGACAACTGATCAGCCTATAGAGTTCAACCGTGAAGCCACGAGACGTCTGCTGGGCGTCATGGGCATAACCGTGCTGAGCGCTGTGTTGCTTTCGTATGTGGGATTCACCATAAGCTGTTTGTTTTCTACTTTTCTTTTTTTGGTTATTCTCGGAACACGGCTGCAAAGAGCTGCAGTCATGGCGGTTGTGATCACGCTTGGAATATACGTAGTCTTTCATTATGGGCTGCAGGTGCAATTCCCAACCTCGACATTCTGGTAAGTTATGATCGAACTCCTTTTGGAAGGTTTTCAGTTTGCGCTTCAGCCGGGTTTACTCGGGATTACCTTCTTAGCCGCGCTCGGAGGTCTTGTGGTAGGGGCTCTTCCAGGATTGACTGCTACTATGGCGGTCGCTGTGCTTTTGCCTTTCACCTTTGATCTTCCCCCTCAACAGGGCCTCATCATCCTGATCACCATTTTTATCTCCGCAGTCCAGGGAGGTTCCATTCCCGCGGTGCTCATCAATATGCCGGGAACACCAGCGGCCACGGCGACGACCTTCGACGGGTACCCCTTGTCCAAAAAAGGGCTGGCGGGAAAGGCAATCGGCATCGCCCTGGTCTCATCCTTCATCGGACTAATGATCAGCTGGTTCCTCCTGATTACAGCCGCGCCTCTGATTGGTCGCATCGCCTTGACGTTCAGCACGCCGGAGTACTTCGCTATTGCCATTTTCGGGCTGACCATCATCTCTACGCTCTCTACTCATTCACCGCTCAAGGGCATCATCGCGGGCCTTTTCGGATTATTGATCGCGACGATCGGACTGGACCCGATAGACGGCATACCGCGTTTCACCTATGGCCTGGATGTTCTCCTCGGTGGAATCTCCTACGTTCCCGCTCTCATAGGACTCTTTGCCGTGTCGGAAATCTTCTGGTCGGTTGAGGAATTTGGTTTGGTCAGCGAGGTGGCGCAGAAGATCAAGAACGTCCTTCCAACGCTCACCGACATCAAAACCGTGTTGATTAGCGCAATACGTTCGGGATTGATCGGCTCAGGGATCGGTTCACTGCCGGGTGCCGGTGCAGACATTGCCGCCTTTATCGGATACGGCGAGGCCAAGCGGTGGTCCAAAAATCCTGATGAGTTCGGAAAAGGGAGACTCGAGGGAGTTGCGGGAGCAGAAGGGGCAAACAACGCGGTCTGCGGTTCGGCTCTCATTCCCCTCACCACCTTGGGTATTCCCGGGGATGCCGTTACCGCCATCATCCTCGGGGCTTTCATTATCAGAGGACTCAGGCCGGGGCCGAGTCTCTTTACGGAGCATGCGGACATTACATATACGCTTTTTGCGGGTTTTTTTATTGCCTCTGTGATCACCCTGTTAATCGGGTTGTCTCTGGCAAAGTATTTTGCCCGCATCCTCAACGTATCCAAAAGAATTCTGCTCCCCATCATCCTCTCGCTATGCCTCGTGGGATCCTATGCTATCCAAAATTCGTTGTTCGATGTCTATATAGCCGTATTATTTGGGATATTTGGTTACTTGCTCCGCAAGTTCGGATTTCAGGGCAGCCCAATCGTCCTGGCCCTGATACTGGGGCCCATGGCAGAGTACAATTTTCGGCTTACCCTGACCGCGTCGCAGGGCGATTATTCGGTATTTTTCACCAGGCCCATCTGTCTCGGCTTCTTGATCGTGGCTTTGCTTTCTATTCTTCTTCCTGTATGGCGCAGCCTGCATAAGGCCTACAGGAATCCAGGGGATAATGCTGGTCGAAACCAATAAAAACGAATGGAGGTGTACAAATGATTAAGGACTTGATTTACAAGAATCGAAGTTATCGCCGCTTTTATCAGAATGAACCGGTTGCACTGGATACCCTCAAAGAGCTGGTGGATCTGGCCCGTCACTCGGCCTGCGGTGGGAATCTCCAGTCCCTGAAGTACATTCTTTCGTCTGATGCGGCCACCAATGACATGATCTTTCAGCGCCTGGGCTGGGCTGCCGCTCTGAAGGACTGGAAGGGGCCCGGGGAAGGGGAGCGACCGGCGGCCTATATTGTGCTGCTTGGAGATACCAGCATCCATACCGATTTTTTCTGTGATCACGGCATAGCCTGCCAGAGCATGCTGCTCGGGGCTGTGGAAAAAGGACTGGGCGGCTGCATCCTGGGGACCATCAATCGGGAAAAACTCAAGGAAGATTTAGGTATCGAAGACCGCTTTCAGATTTTACTGGTCTTAGCCCTGGGCAAGCCCAAAGAAACCGTGAAGATAGAGTATATCGAAGAGGGAGGGGATATAAAGTACTGGCGTGATGACAACGGCGTTCATCATGTCCCCAAGCGTCCCCTCAAAGAGATCGTTTGGAAAGAATATGCATAGCGTAAGCAGATTACCCAGGTTTTGCCGGGGGTGATTTAAATGGGGGTCTGTTTTTGTAGTCAGCGCGGCCGCTGGCCGCGCTGATATATTTACTTTAGTGATTGAAAAAGAACCAAGCTTCGGATTTTCCAATTCACAGCTTTTTTCTGACCCGCTCCATCCAGTCATAGACCGCCCGCCTGTACATG
>CAZUMF010000018.1:0-32918 GCA_964621385.1 uncultured Desulfohalobiaceae bacterium | reverse complement strand
CCGTTCATGGGGGTGCGGATCTCGTGGCTCATATTCGCCAGAAACTCGGACTTGGATTGGTTGGCCGCCTCGGCCTGGGTCTTAGCCTGGTGCAACTGCTCATTGGTGTGGCGCAGGGCCTCTTCGGCCTGAAGCTTGACCAAACTGTGCCCGAAAATTTCCCCTACAAGGCGAACCAGGGCCTGCTCATCATAATCCCAGCTCCGGCAGACCGAGACTGCATCCATCCCAATGAAACCCAGCAGCCGGCTTCCGGACATCATGGGCATCACCAGCAGGGATTGAATGGCTTGAGCCTGAAAATGCTTCTTCTCAAGATCAGCCTCCGGAGGCAGAGCCGCCATATTCTCCACCACCACGACCTCGCCCTTGCGGATGCGCTCGGCAAACCAGGGCAATTCTGCATCCAGGCTAATATTCTGAAGATCCTGGATCTGAGGCTGGATGGATGCAGCACACCATTCATGCGTGTTGTCCATGCCTGCGGTCCCGTCCCTGAACTGGAAGAGATAGACCCGGTCGGCCCGGGTGAATTCTCCGATAACGGCCAGGGCGTGGTTCACGGCATCGTCCAGGTCATCAGGTCCAAGAGCCACAAAATCCGACGAGATCCCGTTGATCAACTGCTCATACTGGAGGCGTCTGTCCAGCTTTTTCTTGGCCTGCCGGCGCTCGGTGACATCGATCATCACCGTCAGAAAATGCGCCCGGCCCTGGCTGCTGATGACCTCGCCGGAAAAGAGCCCTTCCAGGACCGAGCCGTTTTTGCAGCGGACCTGGAGTTCAAAGTTCAGAACCCGGCCTTCAATCTGCAATTTTTCCGCCATTTGGGCGCTTTGTTCCGCATTTGGAAACAATCCAAGCTCTGTTGCGGTCCTGCCAATAATCTCGTCCCGGGAATAGCCGATGGCCGCCAGAAAGGCCTCGTTGACATCGGTAAAACGGCGCTCCGGCAGTTCGGACAAGGCCATGAGGGCCGGATTGTTGCGAAACAGACGCTCAAAGCGCTGCTGGGCTTCCTGCTCAGCACTCAAATCTTTGGAAATCCCGAAAATACACGATTTGCCGCTCCAGGACCCGAACCAGACCCGGGTTTCCACCGGCAAAAGCGAGCCGTCTTTTGCGGCCAGAGGCAGGGGACAGCTGTCCCGTTCGCCCTGGAACATGGCTTTGAAAATCGCCTCGGCCTCCTGCCGCTTGTCTGCAGGATGCACATCCAGAATATGCATGCCGGCCAATTCTTCGGATGTGTAGCCCAATTTCTGCTCCACAGCCCGGTTGGTGAACAGGATGCGGCCTTCGGGAGTCCCCACCATGATCAGGTCGCTCATGGATTCGAAAAAGGTCCGGAAGTTGGCTTCACCGGCCCGCAGTTCGGCCTCCACCTGCTTCAAGTCGCTGATGTCCACAAAACTCTCCAGCAAATAGGCCCGTCCCTCCATCTCCACGCGGGTCACCGTCTTGAGTACCGGGATTTCCTCCCCGTCCGTGGTCAAGATGCTCCGTTCGGCATTGTCCACTTCCTGTCCCAGATCCAGGATGGGACACAACCCTTTTTCAGTAGGGCAGATATGCTGATTGCAGATTTTCCCCAGAACATCGTCAGGCGAGGTTTTCATCATGCGGCAGGCGGCCGGGTTGACCTCCACGATGCGCTGGGTGTCGGCCTCAACCAGCAGCAAACCGGCCTGAACCGAATGCATGATGCTTGTCAGCTTGTCGTGGCTGGTCTTGAGCGTCTGCTCGACCCGCCGTTTCTTGATGCGATAGGCCAAAATCCCGGTGATCAAAAGACACAACAGGGCAATCAAGCCCACAGGCAGAGCCGAAGCAGCCGCCAGGTTCCACTGCCAGTCGTCGGCTTGAATATCCATGCCCAGCATGGTCGGAGAGGGCTGATCTGCTCTCTGAGTGAGCGGGACCAGGGCCGTGATCAGGGTTCCCCAGCGATCCGTGACCGGTCCGACCACGGTTGCTTCCGCATCGCTGAAAACCTGGAGATAGGCCTGCGGGACATCGGAATAAAGCAGGCCGGGCCGGGCGTAGTCCTCGGCTTCCGGGGGCAGGGAATCCGCATAAAAAAAGACCTCACCGCCCGGCCTTTGTCCCAGGAGGTAGAGGAAACGGCACTGGGGGGTGATACGTCGTATGCGGGCGAGCTGCTGTTTGAGGGTCTGGTATTCCGGCCTGGACAGATCGGAGGGAGAGCCGGTCAAGGCCTGAACCTGGTCATGGTTCAAGAGCTGCGACGCCAGTCTGGCCTGCTGCAGCAGTGTCATCCGCATCTGCTTCTCGGTCAGGCGCACGGAACAATAGGCCGCCATGAGGCTGAGGACCAGGACGCAGCAGAACAGACTGACGGTGAACACCGGGATTCGATGACGGAGATTGGGTGGTCTTGTGTTGCGCATACTGCAGGCCGTGAATCGGTTGTGCATTACAGAAAATGGTCTAAAGTATACACTTGTTACGGCATTGTGTGCAATGCTTCCTGATCATGTTTGTCAAAAATCAGGAAACAGGATGAGAAACTGCTCAGTGAAATGACTGAGGTCGGGGAAGGGAGAGGAGAGGGACGTTCGATGGGGAGCCAAGAAGGATCAGGTATTGCCCTTGACCCAGTCCACAGCGAACTGCAACACATCCGCGGCCTCGGACAAGCCCAGCTTCTCGCGGATATGCATGCGGTGGGTCTCTATGGTTTTCGCGCTGAGATGCAGATGCTCCGCGATCCGGCGCGGGCTCAGCCCCCGGCCGAGCAGGCAGAACACCTCGAATTCACGTTCCATCAGGCACTCCTGAGGCGTCAGGCCCGGACCCGGCCGTGTTCCGGAGCCGACCTGCCCGCTGAGCATCCTGTGCTTCATGGCCGGGCTGAGGGACAACCCGGTTGTCAGAATCTCCCGGACGGACTCGATGACCTGCCGCACCGGGCTCTGTTTCATCAAGTACCCTTTGGCCCCGGCCCGAATGACTCGTTCGGCATACACGGTTTCATCGTGCATGGAGTAGATCAATATCGGCAGATCCTTTGCTGCCTGCGAACAGAACTCAGTGATAAGACTCAAGCCGCTTGTGGGCGAATCCGCAAGGGAAATATCCAGAATCACGAAATCCGGCCGCTCTTGCCGGAAAGCCTCCCGGGCTTCACGAGCATCCCCGGCTTCAGCACAGACCGAAAAGCCGGGCTCATTATCAAGCAATAGCTTCAAGCCGTGCCGTATCGCCGGATGATCATCAACAAGGAGGAAACGGGTAGCGGACATCAATGATTGAACATCCTTGTGTCTCTGAACTTATGGGAGAATATCAAGGGACTTGAGAAAAACCCCAGGACCCCGAGGACGGAAATCGATATGGCGATGGTGAACATGCGCAGGGTGAAAAAACGCTGTTTTTCATCCCGATGATCCAATTTGTCACCCAGGCGGTCAATGGACGCAATCATTTGCTCGAAGCGCTTGTCAACTTGATCAAAACGCTTATCCACCTGCTCGAAGCGCTTGTCGACATGTTCGAAGCGCTTGTTCACCTGATCAAAACGCCCATCCACATCCTGGCGGAAATCCTTGAGATCATCCTTGAGATCGTCAATCTGCTGCTGCATGTGGTCGAAGCGGGCTTCGAAATATTTCGAAGTCGGAATGATGTTGGCCACCAGGACATCCATGGTTTCTTTGTTGAGCGTCAGAGACGGGCCAGATTCCGCATTCCAAGATTCAAACTACCTCAAAGCCGGGCATCTTGCAAACTCCACAATCAGACCGGCAGGCTGTCAATCCGCCAAGACCAGCCGCACCACTGTGCCGCCCGCGGCCCGGCCTTGAATCTGCAGATCCGCCCTGATCAGCCGGGCCCGGGTGCGCATGACCGTCACACCCATACTTTTTCCCACTTTCTCAGGGGTCTCCGGATCAAATCCCTTGCCGTTGTCTCTGACCTCAAGCACCCGTTGATCGCCTTCCGATCTCCAGGACAGCTCAATATCAGAGGCCCGGGCATGCACAAGCGCATTATTCAAAGCCTCCTGGGCGATGCGGTACACATGATGGGCCTGCTGAGCATCCTTGGCCTGCACCTCGTTTTGAACAGAAAACCGTATCCTTCCATCTGTTTGGCTCTGATACCTGTGTTCAAGCCCGCTCAACGCCGTGCCGAGCTTTTCTTCATCCAGCCAGGCCGGCAGAGCCGCCCGGCAGAGGGCACGGACCATGCGCACGGGATGGTTCACCTGTCCGCCGATGGGGGCGGCCCGGGCGCCCGCTTCCGGTGACTGCCCGGCCAGGAAATCCTCCAGCAGAGCTGTTTCCATTTCCAGGCTCTTCAAGTCCTGGCACAAGCCGTCATGCAGTTCCTGGGCCAGACGTTTCTGCTCCCGCTCCGAGGCCTCCATGAGGCGTCTCTCGAGATCCTTGCGCTCCGTGATATCCCGGACCAGGGCCTGGACTTCATTTTGCCCGCAGGCGAGCATCCGGGTCTCGCATTCCCGTTGTCCATACTGCATGTCCAGGGCGTATTCAAAAACCTGCATTTCGCCGTTCTGCAAGGCTGCCAGGGCCTTACGGCAATTCAAGTCCGCCGCAGGCTGCGGCAGGATTTCCCGAAGGCTCTTGCCGATGAGCTGATCCACCGGCGCCAGGAGCATCTCCGGCACCTTGGTCTGGACCTCGGTGATCTGCAAATCCTGGTCCACCCGAAAGAGCAGATCGGGCAAAGCGGCCACGATGCTCCGATGCCGGGACTCACTTGCCGCCAGGGCGATCGAGGCCTGTTTCCGCTCGGTTATGTCCGTCTGGGTGCCCCACATGCTCTGCAAACAGCCTTTTTCCACAATACCCACCGTGGTGTTGGCAAACCAACGCTCTTCCCCGTTCAGGTCAGCCTCCAAGGTTTCTTCATTCGCAATTTGATAGCCGGATTCGATGAACTTCCTGGCCTCGGCCCGGTTCACCGGATGATCCCGTCCACCGTGAAAGTCCTCCAAACGCTTGCCGAGCAGCTGGGAGCCGGAATCGAGGCCGTACATCCGGGCAAAGGCATCATTGCATTCCGCGAGATAGGCCCGGTCATACAAGGCCTCAACCTGCTCCTCGACCGTCAGGTTTACGGCAATGGGGTCCCCCAGGGCCAGCATATAGATGCCCTCAGTGGCATGCTCAATAAAGCTCCGGTAGCGATGCTCACTGTGACGCAGAGCTTCTTCGGTCTGTTTTCTCCGGGTGACATCCCGGTTCACGCACACCCCGCCGCTCCGACTGCCATACACATCATAGGTCCAGGAAACCGAAGCCTCAATCATCAGGCGATGGCCTTCCTTGTGCCGCTGCTGTACGTCTCCTTTCCAGGCGCCCTTGGCCTCAAGCTCAGCCCGGGCCCTGCTCAAACTCACATCCAGCCACCGGGTTCCAAGCAGTTCATCAATGGGCTCTCCCAGGGCTTCTGCCTCAGTCCAGCCGTAAATCCTCTCTGCGGCAGCATTCCAGGCCGTGATGCGCAGGGCAAGGTCCGTGGCAATGACCGCATCTGAAACCTGATCAAGCAGCCTGGCCTGAAGACGCAACCTCGCCTCTGCCTGTTTCCGTGCACTGACATCGCGAAAAAACACGATGAACCATTCACCCTCCTGCTCCAAATACCGGCACGAGGCTTCCACTTGCAGGATTTCCCCATCTTTGCGCCTGTGCAGGGTTTCAAAACGATCATACCCCTGGGCCGCAATCCTGGCCAGATGCCGGGAGGTTTCTTCCGGGCTCTCCTGGACATCAATATCTCTGATGGACAGTCGGTTGAGCTCTTCCTGGCTGTAGCCCAGCATACCCGCGGCTGCTGTATTTGTCTCACAGATCCGGCCCTGGACGTCCAGCAGCCAGAACCCGTCGATGGCCGTTTGCACAATCCGGGTATAACGCTCACTTTCCCGGCGCAGATCCCTGGCCAGGGTTTCCAAAGGCTCCTGGAGGGACTGCACGATCAAGGCCCGGTAGATGAAAAAGAAGGAGATGACTTTGCAGAGATGTCCGGCCATATTCGCCAGACCGTAAGGATGGGCATACAAGGTGAAGGAAAATTCCGAAAGAATCGTCATCCCGGTCGCCGCCAGCAAAAGAGGAGCGATTCTCGTCCCGATACTGAAGCGCCGGCGTCGGATAAAGGTTCCGGCCAGGGCCAAAACCCCCATGACGGCATATTCACTGGCTTTCTTAAAAGCCGTCAGGCCGGTCTCTGGATCAAAGCAAACCGGAAAGATGCCCCAGAAAAAGATAGCCCCGAGCAGCAGGGTGGAGATTCCAGTCAAAAAAATGGTCACGGCCCATGGGGGAATCCGGCGACCAAAAACAAAGGGAAAGATTAGCAGGGCTGCGCTTTCAATGTAGCGGGCGCTCAGCCAGAGCTGGGTGGCCAGGTTGGATCCGCTGTCCACAAAAATTCCCATACCCTCATAGGCCAGGGTGTGGAGCAGATCCAGGCTCCCCACACAGGCATAAGCCAGGCCGAGGACCAGGAACCCGGATGGAACATGCAGTCTGCGGGTGTTCCAGGTGAGCAAAAACACGCTCCAGGCCACGGCCACGGCCCCCAGTTCCACCAGCGAGTGAAACAGAAGGTAATTCAAGAGCCCGAGGCAAACCAAACCCGCCAGACAGGCAAAAGCAACCAAGCTTGCTGCAAATATCTCAGCCGGCCCGCGGCCGGCGAATCGTGTCGTGACGCTTGTTTTCACACACTGCTCATCAGGAGGTATTGAATACCCTGGCTTCGGTCAGGAAGTGCCAGTGACTAATCGATTCATCTCTAAAAAACAAGAAAGTGTGTTGCTCCGAAGCAGTTGAAGTCCTAAAAAATATGAAGAGTCGAGTAACGAATCACCTCTTCTTCCATCGCTCCAATTTTGTAAAAGCGTGTCCAACAGCATCAATCAAATCAGACAGTCTGGCCGGCTTGGTGAAATAATCCTCAAACCCGGCTTCCCGGCAGTCATGGAGTTCAAACAACGAGGCGTATCCGGTCACGGCGATGGGAATGGCCATAGGGTTGCGGCTGCGAATCTCTCGACAGAGTTCAACGCCGTTCATACCCGGAAGGTTCAAGTCCAGGATAAACACGGTGAAAGAAGACTTCCCCAGCATCTCCAGGGCTTCTTCGGCGCTGCCTGCGGTGTGCACGACATATCCGGCCTGGCTGAAGGCCTGTTGATACAAGTTCCGAATCTGCTCTTCATCATCAACAACCAGCATTTTCTTTTCAGCCATTTCGCATCTCCTAATAGGTTATCGGTTCATCTCTGTCACAGAAATCAAGACAACGTGTTGTTCCGAAGCAGTTAAAATCCTTGTGAAAGAAATTTCGAATTTCAAATAACGAAATGTTTTTGACGGCTTTGACCTCGGTTGCATCCCTCACCGAGAGGATACAGCCATTGACACCGCTTATCAATGCCTCCATGTCAAGTTATTGACTTGCTACAGGATATACCCTGAAATACAGCCGACGCAATCCGTCAGGCAGCTGGATCGATGTCATCTTTTTGACACGAATCGCCCCAAAATCTATCTTGATTGATCTAAACATCAGCATGCAAAGACGGGACCAAAGCAGATGAAAACAGAGAAGACAAGCGTGAAGGATGGCCGTTCACGGATACGGAGAGGGTATTCGAAGTACTCGTTCAGAAGACGCCTCGCATCAGGTACGAGAAGCTGACAGAGCCCGAGAAACCGCCTAGTCCGCCAGGGGGGCATTCTCCACCATCCGCCAGATGCCGCAGGGGCAGATCCCGGCGCAGAAGCCGCAGCCGATGCAGCGTTCGCCGTCCACAAGCAGATCGAAGCCCTGTTCGGTTTCGAGCCTGGAAATGGCCGCCTGAGGACAGACCGCAATGCAGGTGCCGCAATCCCGGCATCTCCCGCAGGAAACGCAGGCCTGGGCGCAGTCCTCCACTGCGGCAAACTGCGATATCCGGGGATCAAAGTATTCCAGCCGGATGCGCCCTGGATCCATGACCGGCCTGGTTTCTGAGGGTAGCTGCTCCTTCCGGTCCAGGGCGTCGATAAAGCGGGCCACCTGAAGGCCGGCCCCGATGGATTCGGTCAAAAGACCCGGACGGACGGCATCGCCGATGGCGAAGATCTTCCGGTCCGTGGTCCGGTAGTGCTCGTCAACACTGATGAATCCCTTGTCCGTCTTGATGCTCTTGGGCAGAAAGGACAGATCCGGCTGATCACCCACGGAAATGACTGCCAGGTCCGCCGGCAGCAGCTCGCCCGAGTCCAGAAGCACCCCGTCGGCCTGAACGGCCTGCACGGCAACCGGCCATTTGAACTCTGCCCCCGCGGCCTCGGCCGCCTTCCGCTCCTTGCCGAAAGCCGCGGGTTTTTGGATATCGAGAAGCGTGATCTGCCTGGCCCCCAGACGATGCGCTTCCGCCGCCACATCACAGCCCACATTCCCGGCGCCGATGATCACCACCCGCTCCCCGGGGTCAATAGTCCCCTGTTTGCTCTGCCGCAGAAACTCCAGGGCGGGAACGAGTCGCTCCTGACCGGATACAGGCAGGGAGCGCGGCGTCTGGGCTCCAATGGCCAGGACGAGGAAGTCATAGTCTGTCTTGAGCCGTTCCAGGTCCTCCCTGGAGAGCTCCTGCTCCAGATGCACCCTGGGCAGGACACGGCGAATGCGCTCGAGTTCGGCATCCAAAACCTCGGTCGGGATACGGCCGGCCGGGATTGCGCTGCTGATCTTGCCCCCCAGCTTCGCTTCCCGGTCATAGGCCGTCACATCATGGCCTTTGAATCGGAGCTGCCAGGCCACGGACAACCCGGCCGGCCCGCTGCCGATCACGGCGATCCGCCTGCCGGAGACATCCGGCAGCTCGGGCAGGGTTGCCTCGAGACTCATCCGGCCCAACAAGGCGATATCCAGAGCAGGCATGGCCCTGCTGGACCTGGTGCACTGCTCCATGCAGAGATTGGGGCAGAGATAGCCGCAGACCGTCGCTGGAAACGGGGTGTAGGCCAGGGCCAGGTCGACGGCCTCATCGGTCCGCCCCTCCCTGATCAGCCGCCAGCGCTCATGCACCGGGATGCCGGTGGGACAGGCCGCCTCGCAGGGCGGCAGCGAGCATCCGTTCTCCCAGACCGGGACATAGCGGCGCATCTCGCCGCTGGTGATGAGGGGTATCCGGCTGCGCCCGAAATCCGTGAGGTCACCGATAAGTCCTCCTTGCCCCAGCTCTAGATCCCAGATTTTCTGCTGAAAATCCTGCATGCTGCGCCGGGGAAGGCTTTTTTTTTCCCGGGGGGTCCGGGCCCGGATCAGATGCCAGTCTTCCCGGAGGCTGAGGGCGGACAGGAGTTCAGGGCGCTGGATGCGATCCAGAAAGGCGCTCAGATTGTCCTGCAGCCAGGACCAGTCCTCATCCAGAAGAACCATCTGTTTGGCGTCGGCCTGGCTGAAACCGGTCAGGCTGCCCCGGACAAAGATCCGGCCCCCGACCATGCCCACGCAGGCCCGGTAGCCCAGGACATTTTCCAGATTCTGGGCGCCGTGACCGCAGATCACAGCCGTGCCTCCGGCCATGAATTCCGCGAAATAGTCTCCGGCCGACCCGAGCACCCAGAGCTCCGGGGGATCGAAGCGGGGGTTGTGTTTGGTCATGGTCATCCCCCTGGCCCCGATGTTCCCGGCAATGGAGATCCGGCCCTGGGCCATGGCATTGGCCACTCCGCTTCCGGCATGTCCATGCACCACGATTTCCGCGCCGGCATTGAGCCAGCCGACATCTTCAGAGGCATTGCCCCGGGCTTCGATCTGGGTGTTGGCAAACCCCATGGAACCGAGCCGCTGGCCCGAAGGGCCTTTGACCACAAGCTTGAGCGGTTCGTCCCCGGCCGACCACAAGCGACCGCCTATGCCGTGATGTCCCAGGGCCTGGATCTCCAGGTTTCTGTCACCCCGAAGCACGGCCTCCTGAATCTTCTCTTCCAGGACTCGGGATTCGATACGCCGTCCGTCTTCCTCTCCCGATATTCTGGTGACCTGCTGTCCCTTGTGATGCTCCATAACGACCTGTTCTCTTTCCAGAGGGTTGAGGGTTGGATAACGCATGCCGCCCAACCTTGTGCCGATTGCCTGCTCCGAATCATATTCAGAATGGCCGGGCTTCCGGGACCATTCTGAATTCAGACGCAATACGTGATCTGCAGCCGCTGCGCGGCATGGTAATCATCGATTCCCAGACCGTCCGACATCCCCACCGGCAGGGAGGTGGAGCGGCCCAAGGGGGCCATGATCTTTTTGAGTTCCGTATCAAAAGAGAGATAGACATCCACCACCCGCTCGGCGACCTTTTCCGGATCCAGCCTGCGGTAGACCCTGGGATCCTGAGAGGTGATCCCTTTGGGGCAGACCCCGATATTGCAGACATTGCAGCGATCGGTTTCCGAGCCCAGGCAACCCGCCCCGGCCTGCATGATATATTTGCCGATCTGCACGCCGCTGGCCCCGAGCATGATCAAAGCGGCGGCATTGGCGGCGAGGTTGCCCTGTTTGCCGATGCCCCCGGCCGCAAACAGGGGCAGCTCATTCTGTTTGCCAAGCTTGACCAGATTCAGATAGCAATCCCGGATGTTGCTCGCAATGGGATGACCCATATGATCCATGGACACATTGTAGGCCGCCCCGGTCCCGCCGTCCTCGCCATCAATGGACAGGCCGCCGGCGTAGGGATTTCGGGTCAGGTTGTTCAACACAGCCAAAGACGTTGAAGTGCCTGAAATTTTGGGATACACCGGAACCCGAAAGCCCCAGGCCATATACATGGACTGGACCATCTTGGCCACGGCTTCTTCTATGGAATACTTGGTCTGATGCGTCGGGGGACTCGGCAGATTGACCCCCTGGGGCACCCCTCTGATGGCCGCAATGAGCCTGTTGACCTTGTTCCACATGAGCAGGCCGCCATCTCCGGGTTTGGCCCCCTGTCCGTATTTGATCTCCACGGCACAGGGATCTTCCTTCATCTCCGGCAGGGCGTGCAGAATCTCATCCCAGCCGAAATAGCCACTGGCGATCTGCAGGATCACGTACTTGAGAAACCGTGAGCGCAGCAAACGGGGCGGACAGCCCCCTTCTCCCGTGCACATCCTGACCGGCAGGTTCATTTCCTCATTGAGATAGGCCACCCCCATGAGCAGCCCCTCCCACATGCTCGGCGACAGGGCCCCAAAGGACATGCTCCCGATGATCAGGGGATAGATTTCCCGCACCGGCGGCATCCAGCCTTTTTCCTTGAACAGGCGGAGAGTGTCCTCCGGCGGCAGCACCCGGCCCAACAGGGTTCGGAACTCGAATTCATGCCGGCCGGCATCCAGAGCCGGATCGGTGAGCATGGAGATTCTGGTGAACTTGATCCGGTCCAGAATCCCGGCCGGGGCATTACGCCGCCCGCCCCTCCGCCTGGGCTGTCCTCCCCGATTGCTGTGGAAGCGCAGTTTGTCGGCTTCATCACTGTGAACCGGCAGGATCGCCTCATTGGGACAGACCAGGGTGCACATGCCGCAGCCGATGCAGGCCCGGGACGAATCGGTCTGCTGTCTGATGCCGTAGAAGACCTGGTACGCATTGACCGGGGCGCTGTGCAGTCCAAAGCCATCCTGCACCACCCGCCGGCGAAAGACCCCGGGGGCCAGGGCCTGGACCGGGCAGACCGCGCTGCAGCGTCCGCAGAGCGAACATTTGTCTTGATCCCAGGCGATCTGCCAGGGAAGATCCTTCCGGCTTAATTGGGAAGGTTCAAGCGTTCCATCTGTGAACATATGCGTACCTCCTGCCGATCCCGGCCAATGATCGCGGTGTCCAGGTGCATCGGTTGAAAATAGCTGTTGGTGTTCTTCTTGGGCAGGACGGCATCCAGGCCGCAGATCTCTGAAGACAAAGCGTACATCCCTGGGCTTCCGCCCACCACACCGGGACGGAGCTTTTTCTGATCCTGGACCATGAACAGGCTCTTGTCCGGAAGGCAGCCGATGACACAATTCGGACCGTCAATGATCAAACGGCGGCAGGTCTGTTTTAACTGCCGCAGAAAAGGTCCGCTGGGATGTTTCCGGATATCCCTGTCCTGGAGCGGGGTGATGACATGCTTGTAGGATTCGATGCCCAGGTCCATAAAATTGATGAGATAATGCAGAATATGGGTAAAGACCTCGGAATCGGACTGATACCCGGTGTACCCCGGAAAATCACGAGACTGCAGAAACTCCTTGATAGGGATGAAGGCCGTGTTCTCCCCATTGGTCATGCTGGCCACTCCCTGAATAAAGAAGGGGTGGCAGGCGTAGAGATTGATGGCATAATTGGTGTTCTGCCGTCCCTGGGCCATGATCACCCGGGCCTGCAGCTCTTCATGGTCCAGATGAATATGCTCGGCCACAGCCAGGGGATCGCCGATTTCCTTGAGCATGATCACATCCGGCCAGAAGCTGAAGACAATCATGTCCTCTTTGTCCTCGCCCATCTCTCTGAGTTTCAGCCGAATGAGCGTCAACTGGGCCTCCACCTCCTCTTGGGGCAGGCCCTCCCAATCCTCGGGATAGTCGTAGGCCCGGACCAGATAGTTGTCCCGCCTGGGAATTCCCGGAGGGGGTTTTTTGGACACCTTGACGCTCAAGCGGTATTTGGTCTTGAAGCCTATATTCATCATGTATTCGTCCAGCCGCCGCAGGCCGGATCTGGTAAATATGCCGGAGAGAATGGGCGCGTCCTTGAAGTATTCGAAAGGCCCCCCAAGATCTGTCAAAAACAGACCGACTCCTGACCCGTCATGCCCTTCCCGCATGACATCCATGGCCTCAATGGCCCGCATCGGGGACTGAGGTTCATTGCTGGTTAAGGCGAACAATCGACACATGGCGGCCCCTTTGTATTGAATGGTGAAACGTCGAACATCGAACATCCAACGTCGAATGGTAAATGAAAGAAAACAAGCGATGCATACAAAAAATCAGAAACAGTATTGCCTGTGTAAAACGCATGGACAATTCAGCATCAGGCCCAGTCACGGCAGACCGTATTCCAGAGGGAGCGGACCTCCCGGCGCATCCCCAGCAGGTCTTCCCAGGATACATCCAGAAGATCGCGGCCCTGTTCGGGCCGGGTTCTGAGACACTGCAGTTCGTCAAACAGATCTGGATGCAGATTTCCGGCGCCTTGCTTCTGAAAAATCTGGCAGCTGTGATCAAGTGCCTGATAGACAGCGGCGATTTTTTTGATTCGATTTCTCCGCTCCCGGGCGAATCCAAGGGACTGCAGCGCACACTCGAGAGCCTCCTGGAGACGCGCCTGTCCGGCTGCTTTCCCGGTCAAATCCGCAATCAAACAATTCCCCTGGATCAAAAATTCAAGATCAGCCAACCCGCCGTACCCCAGTTTCAGATTGATGGTCTGCCCGCTCTCCCGGCTGCGTTCCTGTTCCATGCGAAGCCGCAAGCTGCAAAGTCTTTGCCAGACGGTCCCAGGGGCCCGCGGCCTTGCACACAGCTCTTGGGCGGAAGCGACCAGACCGGAACCGAGGTCCAGATCGCCGGCCACAGGGCGGACCCGCAACAGGGATTGCACTTCCCAGATATCGGCCTCTTCGGCATAATAGCTCTCCCAGCGTTTTCTGCTCACGGCCAGGGGACCATAATTCCCGGTGGGTCTGAGCCTGGAATCCACCTCATACCCCGGTCCTTCCTGGAGCGGGGTGCTCAGCAGGCGCATGAAGCGTTGAATGCATTTGACCACCGAGGCCGGAATCCTGTCCGGATCTTCCCCTGCAGCCGGTTCAAAGACATACATCAGATCCAGATCAGAGAGATAGGTCAGCTCGCTGCTGCCCAGTTTCCCAAGAGCCAGGACCGCGATGGAGGCCTTTCGCTCGCCCAGAACCTCCAGGCAGACCAGTTCAAAGGTCCGCTGGAGGATAAAATCAGCCAGACGGCTCAATTCCGTTGCGGCCTGATCCGCTCCGAGAGCTGTGTTCATCTCGGCCAGAGCCACCGCCAGGAGACGCTCATTTTTCAAACGCCGGATCCACTCCACGCTCTGCTCGAAATCCGAACTCCCGGCCAGAATGCTCTCCGCCCGCTCCTTCCAGATGGAGAACGAACCGTTCCCGGCCTTTTCAGGGAGCCCTTCCATCAACCCGGGCTGATGATTGATGAGATCGGCGATCAGCTGACTGCGCACCACGCCGCGGCACAGATCAGGGAGCCAGGCAGGCAGGGATTCGAACTGACGGCACAATCCGGGCCGCGTTCTGACCCTGGCCGCAAAGCGCTCCAGGCGTGACCAGGCTTTGCGTTCCAGCTGGCCGGTGTGCATGGCTTCCAGACTCTGCAATTCCTGCGCACAGGTACCACGCACCGTTGGCGGAAGAGTCTGAAACGTTTCCTGATTCAGGATGCCTTGCTCTTGATCAGGTTTGCTCCCCGGCGGTGCCTTGCCCGACGATTCGGCTGCCCGCTCCCTGTTCACACTCGAGTGGTGGCTTCTGCTGAACAGGGCCTCGAAATGGGTCGAGACCGTTTCACAATGATGCGACAGGGCGGACCCAAAGGCCTTGCGATCGTCTGCAAAGCCCAGGTAGCGGATAAGCCGCTGCAGCTCGCCTTCGGAGGCCGGAAGCCGGTGGGACTGACGGTTTGCATCCAGCTGGATCCAATGTTCCACCCGTCGCAGAAAGCAATAGGCCTGTTCAAGATCCTGCCGGTCATCCTTGGGGATCAGGCCTGCTTTCTCCAGCTTGTCCAGACAGCGCAAGGTGTTTGGTTCGTCCAACTCCCGGTAACGGCCGCCGTAGATCAGCTGAAAGGACTGGACAATGAATTCGATTTCCCGGATGCCTCCCAATCCGAGTTTCACGTCGAAGCGCTTTGCACTGCTTGGATGTCTGGCCTGGTTCAGGAGGCGGTCCCGCATGTCCCTGAGTTCATCCAGGGATTGAAAATCAAGAAAGCGGCGAAACACAAAGGGCCTGATCTCATTGAGAAAAGAAGCCCCCAGACCGCGATTCCCGGCTGCTGTCCTGGCCTTGAGCAGGGCCTGCCGTTCCCAGGCCCGTCCCTGGACCAGATAATGATGGACCGCAGCCTCCAGCGACGGGACCAGATCACCGTCCTTGCCCTGGGGTCGAAGCCGCAGGTCCACCTTGAAAACATGGTCTCCATTGACCTGTTCACTGAGCAGGGCGGTCAGGGCCTGGAGCAAACGGTGTTGTCCTTTACAGGCCTCGCCTCCTTCACTCAGGTAGATGAGATCGATATCAGAGACATAGTTCAACTCCCCGCCGCCCAGCTTGCCCAGACCCAGGATCGCCACGGGACAGGCTTTCAGATCGAAAGCGTGGTCTTGGGCCGTCCACCAGTCTGGCCGAGCAGCCAGGACCTCGAGACCGGCCTGCAGGCAGACACTGGCCAGATCGGCGATCTGGGACATGGTTTCCGGAAGTCCGGCCAGGCCGAGGCAATCCCGCCCGCCAATGCGCAGGAACTGTTTCTGCTTGAATTCACGAAATGCTGTATACAATTCTTTCAACGAAGTGCAGGCCTGCGCCGCCTGCTGCAGGTCCTTGTAGAGTTCTGTCAGGGGATACTTGCGCTGGAGCTGGTTTTTCTCCCAAAGCCATTGCACATAGGGTTCCCGCCTGAGCAGCATGGCCAGGTACGAAAACGTGTCTTGAATCTGCCTGCGTTGAGCCGCCTGCTCGGTTTGCCCCATGCGCGCTCCTGAGACTGGTTGCTGGCTTGCCACGGCGTAGCCCTAGGCGAAGCCGGGTTGCTGCCATCAGGCTGAAAAACCCATGGGCAGGTTCTCTGTTGAGAGCCTGCCCATGGGTTCATGCACCCTAGGACTTGAAAAAATTTCTATGTATTTTTTGATAGATATATCTGATTTTCTCCTGTATGCAGGAAAAAATCAGATATCGTAATAGAGCATGAATTCATAGGGATGCGGGCGCAGCCGGACTTCATCCGCTTCATTGACTCGTTTGTATTCCATCCAGGCCTCTAAAACATCCTCGGTGAAGACATCGCCCTTGAGCAAGAATTCATGGTCCTTTTCCAGGGCGTCCAGGGCCTCTTCCAGGGAAGCCGGGGTCGACGGCACGCCTTTGAGTTCTTCCGGACTCAGGGAGTAGATATCTTTGTCCAGGGGTTCCCCCGGATCGATCTTGTTTTCAATCCCGTCCAGGGCCGCCATGAGCAAGGCGCTGAAAGCCATGTACCCGTTGCAGGTCGGATCAGGAAAGCGGACTTCAATCCGCTTTGCTTTCGGGGAGGAGGAAAACATGGGAATCCGCAGAGCCGCGCTTCTGTTCCGGCTGGAATAGGCCAGATTCACCGGAGCTTCATACCCCGGAACCAACCGTTTATAGGAATTGGTCGTGGGGTTGGTGATGGCGCACAAGGCTGCGGCGTGCTTCATGATGCCGCCCAGGGCGTTCATGGCCATGTCACTCAGACCGGCGTAGCGGTCCCCGGCAAAGAGGGGTTCGCCGTCCTTCCAGATGCTCAAATGCGTATGCATGCCCGAGCCGTTGTCCCCGAAGATGGGTTTGGGCATGAAGGTCACGGTTTTCCCCTCTTTCCTGGCCACATTCTTGATGATATATTTGAACCACATGAGCTGATCCCCCATTTTGACCAGAGGGGCGAAGCGCATGTCGATTTCAGCCTGGCCGGCGGTGGCCACTTCGTGATGCTGGCATTCCACCTGAATCCCCACCCGCTGCATGGCCAGAACCATATCGGTCCGCAGGTCGTTCTGCGAATCCATGGGCGGGACCGGAAAATAGCCTTCCTTATGCCTGGGCCTGTAGCCGAGATTCTGGATATCGTCCCGCCCGGAATTCCAGATGCCTTCATTGGAATCCAGGGCAAAAAAACCAAAATTGGCTCCAAAATCAAACCGGATATCGTCAAAAATAAAAAACTCGGCTTCAGGCCCAAAAAAGGCGGTATCGCCGATGCCGGTAAAACGCAGATAATCCTCGGCCTTCTGAGCGATGTATCGCGGGTCCCGGGAATATTTCTCCTTGGTCACCGGATCCACGACATTGCAGATCAGATTCAAGGTCGGGGACTTGGCAAAAGGGTCCAGCATAAAGGACTCCGGATCGGGCATCACCAGCATGTCACTGGCATTAATCGGAAGCCAGCCCCGCAGACTGGACCCGTCAAACCCCACGCCGTCTTCAAAGGTGCTCTCATCAAATTCAGTCACTGGAATCGATAGATGATGCCAGAGCCCTGGAAAATCAGAAAAACGGAAATCAATCATCTGTACGCCCTGCTCTTTGACATAGGCCAGCACTTCCTTCGGGGTCATTGTGTCCTCCATGGTCGATTGTGAAAAAAATGGAATACATCCCAGTTTATTGCAATCAGTATGCCAAAGCGGCTCTCCTTCCGGTCGTCAGAACGTGAGGTTTACATTCATCGGAAATCCCGGCAGTCGATGCTTAATATTTCTGGACGGTTGTAATGTATTCTCCATCTTGAAAAGGATTTCGTGCAGGCAGATACGAACCGCAAATCATGCCGGGCTCTGGTCTATTCGCACAAGCCGCCGCGATTTTTCGCAGCAAAATACTCCATTTTTGTACCAAACAGCAGTCCCTGCAGCCGCGACCACCGTCTCCTTTCCTCGGCGCTCCACAATTTTTTCCTCATGATTTCAAAGACCTTACTCGAATGCCCTGTTTCACAGTGTCCTTGCTACATTTTTGTTGCATCATTCGAAAAGACCCTGTACTTTGCCATTGACCGAAATCAATATTTAAGCGTAGACTTGAAGGTACAGGACGCTGCATCTCGTATGAACCCATAACACAGCACGCTGCCCTGGAATCATATCGTAAAAAAAGGATTTTCTATGCCAGAAACACACATCTGCCCTCACTGTCAAACCGAGCTGAGCCCCTGGCTTGCCCCGCCTGATTCCGGCTGGGGAGAGATTCTGGTCTGTCTGAACAATGAGTGCCCTTTTTACCAGGAATCCCCGGACAACATCCGCAACAAAGGGGAGGACCAGCGGACGCTCGGATGCCGGTATGCCGTGGATCCGGCCAACAACTACCAGTCATTCAGCCTGCTGGCCATATGCGCCCGATAACAAACTGCCGGGCAAAACCCGGCAAATCAAGGCATTGCGCAGGAAAACCGTGACCATGCTCTTCTGACGCTCCGATTCCCATTTGTATCAGCCATGGACCTGTTGACCATCAAAGATATCGCCAGAGAACTGGATGTACCGGAAAGCAATCTGCGCTACTATCGGGATCGGTTTGAAGACTATCTGCCCAGTGTAGGCCAGGGACGAAAACGGCGCTACAAAAAAGAGGCCCTGGAGGTTTTCCGCTTCATTGTGCAGGGCTTCCAAAACGACAAAACCACGGAACAGATTGCCGAAGAACTTCCCAAGCATTTTCCCCGAAAACTGAACTTTGCTGACCAGGAAGCCCCTTCTTCGCAGAACCTCCTGCCCAGAGTTGACGATCAAACCCCATCCAATTCCGTTTTTCAGCTCTTGCAATCCCAGGCCAGGACTTTGGAACGATTTTCCCGCTTTCTGTTCAGCCGCGGCCCCTCCCAGGAAAACACCGGAAATCTGCGATCCAATCAGCAAAAGCTGAAAAAGGGCGTCCTTCTGCTGCACAAAGATGTACAAAAACTCAAATCCCTTCAGGACAGGACGCTTTCCCTGCCGGAGCGATGCGCGGAACTTGAACACAAAGTCGATCAGCTGCAGCAGGAGCTCGGCGAGCTGCGGCAACGCCTGGAGACCCTGGAGACACAATCCAGGAAGGACCATGCTGAACTGCGCCGAACCCTGCAGGACTGCTTGCGCCTCATGCAGCGCATACTGGAATCCGACTCTGCCTGAAAACCCTTCAGAGGCCTGAATCTACCTGACTTTTTGTATGACACATCTGCAGAGGGCACTGTCCTTGACATGCGAACAAATGTTCAATATGAGGCCCTCCTTGAGGATCGGATTCAAACGAGCCATGCCCGGATTGCCAAGGCCCTGTCCATCCCGGGCGATAAAGGGACTATTCCCGGGACCTGACGGAACAAATTTGTACCATATTCAAGTCGGGAATTGAAAAAAACCGGTTCAAGGACGTCGATCCCAAGCACCTGACCCTCTCCTTGATCGGGATGCTCAATGAGTTTTTCATTTTTCCTATGGACCATCCGGAACAGCCAAGGATCAGGGCCGAGGACATCCTCTCCATTTTTCGCAACCAAATCGATCTGGAGCCAGCGGATCGTGCAGACCACACGCAGAGGCAGCATGCCTGAACCATGGGGGCTTCACCGGGGAAGACGCAGCCGGCAGGACAGGATTGCAGGCGGGAAATGGATGGCCGGGGCCTGGACTTTCAGCCTGCTGCTCATGCTGATCCTTTCCCAAGCCCGGGCCGCGGGGAATGTGCATTTTTCGTCCCAGGAGCACAGTCCCCGGGTCACCTTGGCGCAGGCCATAGCCGAAGCCCTGCAGAACAACCGGCTCATCCAGGAAGCCGAAGAAAAGGTCAGCGCCGCCCTGGCCGATACCCGCAGCGCCCGGGCCGACTTTTTCCCCAAGGCCTCAGCCGCCTATCGCTATACCTATCTAGACCAAAAGCCCTTTATGTACTTCGACGCCTATGATGTTGAGTCGGCTCAGCTCGACCCTGCGGACCCAAACTCGCAGGTCGGCGTGATCACCGGGCAGAAGACGACCAAAGCCATCACCGCCCCCCATGATAATTTTCACTGGGAACTGAGCCTGCAGCAACCGCTGTTCACTGGATTCGCCCTGTCCGCTCTCTACAGGATGTCCCGGCTGAACCTGAACATCAAAGAACTCGAACGGCAGTTGGCCGAACGTGACGTGGTCAGACAGGTGAAAACAGGGTACTTTCGCATTCTCTTAGCGGAAAAAATGCTCCGGGTCGCTGAGGACACTGTCGCCAGTCTGCTGGCCCATCACCAGGACACCTTATCCTTTTTCGAACAGGGCTTGATCGCCTGGAACGATGTTCTTCAGGCCAAAGTGGCCTTGTCTGAAGCGCGTCAGCAGCAAACCAGAGCCGAAGGCAATCTGTCCATGGCCAAAGCGGCCTTGAATACCGTTCTCGGACGGGATGTCAATCATGCCTTCCAGGTTTTGGACCAACAGACCAGCCGATTTCACGATTTCAGGTTCCAGACGCTTTTGGAGGAGGCGGGGACGAACCGCGAAGAACTGCGCAAGCTCAATCTGTCCCTGCAAAAAATTGAACAGAATGTCCGATTGGCCAAGAGCGACTTGTATCCCAGCCTCTACCTGGAGAGCAGTTATGAACAGGACGGGGAGAATGTGCAGGCGGATAGCAACGATTTCCGGAACCATCAAAACTTCCGGGTGAGCCTGCAGGCTGAATGGACGCTCTTCAACTGGGGGAAAAGGCTGGCTGACATATCCTCTGCGCAGCATGACTTTCTGGCTCTGCAGCAAAAACTGCAGCATCTTGAGGAGCAAATCAGATTAGAGGTAAAAAATGGATTGGTTCAACTCAACACCGCCCGCCAGAATATCGAAACCGCTGAACGGGCCGTCCGCCAGGCTAGAGAAAACCTGCGCATCACCACTCTGCAGTATGACCAGCAGATGGCCACCTCCACCGAAATTCTGGATGCGCACACCTTCCTCACCAGGGCCAAAAGCAATCACTATCGGGCTGTGTACGAATACCAAATCTACCTGGCCAACCTGGAACGGGCGGTCGGGGTTACTGACCTGTCTGCCATAGCGCAGGCGCCATGCGGAGACACACAGCCATGACCACCAAGCACTGGACCGGCAGGATGGGCAGCGTCCTCCTGGCAGGCATCATCCTCTTGTTCCTGGCTTTCGGGGTCAAAAACCTGCTCCAGCTGCAGAAGCGGGAAACACAGGCTGAACATGCACAGCAGCGGGTGCCCGCTGAGGTTGTAGCAGTCCAGGAACGGTCTTTTGCCAGGCAACTCAGACAAACCGGCTCGATCCTGCCCAAGGAGACCGTCCATGTCTTCAGCAAGGTTCCCGGGAAAATCATCCGGCGCATTCGCGTGGAAAAAGGGGATGCTGTTGAACAAGGGGATATTGTGGTCCAACTGGAGCGCAAATCCATCGAGGCCTCGATCCAGGAAGCCCGGGCCGGCCTGAATGCCTCCAGGGCAAAGCTCCAACGCATTAAAGCCCGCATTCAGGTCTTGAAAAAGGATGCCCGTCGTCTGGAGAACCTCTTTCAGGAAAACGCCGTGGCCGCCCAAAAGCTGGACCACATCCAGGCTGAATACAAGGCCGCCCTGGAGGACAAAAACCTGGCCGCAGCCGGGATTGAACAAGCCCGGGCCCGACTCAAGCAGCTTCTGGTGGCCGGGGCCGACCATACCATTACGGCGCCCATCAGCGGTGTGGTGGCCGAACGGCACCTGGACCCCGGCTCCCTGACCGCCACGGGCCAGCCGCTTTTGACCCTGATCCAAACAAACCCGGTCAAAATCGTGACCAGTGTCACAGAGCATGACTACCCCGCCCTTCAGAAATCAATGCCGGCCAGCATCGAGGTGAATGCCTATCCCGGCGAAGTGTTTTCCGGAGCGGTATCCCTGATCAGCCCGACCCTGGAGCCTGCCACCCGGAGCGCGGAAATCGAAATCAGCATCCCCAACCCGGATCAGAAACTCAAGTCCGGCATGTTCGCTCAGGTGACCATCGACCTGGGATCCAGCCGGGGATTGGCAGTTCCCCTTGCCGCCCTGCTGCAGATGCCGGGGACAGCGGATTATTACGTGTTCTGTGTACGTGAGGGACGCGCCGTCCAGGTGAATGTGGAAACCGACCTCAGGCAGGGGCGCTTTGCCCGCATCAGCAAAGGTCTGCAATCCGGCGACCAAGTCGTGATCAAAGGACAGAGCCGTCTGGAGGATCAGACCCCGGTGCGGGTGCTTGCCGAAGGATCCTCATGAAAGCCTCTGCCTTTGCCGTCAAACAGCCCGTGGCCACCCTGATGCTTTTTCTGGCCCTGGCCTTGCTCGGCAGCTATGCCCTGACCCGGCTCAATGTGGATATGTATCCGAACATCGAACCGCCCGTGGTCTCGGTGATCACCAGCTGGCCCGGGGCCGGCGCTTCAGATGTTGAAACGGAACTCACCGAGATTATCGAAGACAATGTCAACAGCGTGAACAACCTGGACACCTTGAGCTCCAAGTCCCTGGACAATCTGTCCATTGTATCCTGCCGCTTTGACTGGGGCACAGACCTGGACGTGGCCAGCAACGACCTCCGGGACGCTCTGGACATCGCCCTGCGCGACCTGCCTGAAGAGGCGGACCCGCCCATTCCTTTCAAATTCAGCAGTGCCACGGCTCCGATCATGTTCATGACCATCACCGCCGTGAAGAATCAAACCCGACTCTACCACTTCGCCGACACCGTCATCGGCGACCATTTACGCAGGGTGCCCGGCGTCGGGGCCATCGTCCTCTACGGCGGCCTGCGCAGGCGCATCAATGTCTATTTCGACCGGGCCAAGATCGAGGGCTACCGGCTGTCGCTCAGCCGTATCAATCAGGTCCTCGCGGCTGAAAACCGAAACATCCCGGCCGGAACAGTCAAGAATGACGGTCGTGAGTATTTCGTGCGCATCCCGGCCCGCTATCAAAGCATGCAGGACCTCCGCAACACCGTGGCGGGATACCATGAGCAGCATGCAGTCTACCTGAAAGACGTGGCCCGGGTGGAGGACGCCTTCGCCCCCCAGGAAATCAACGGCTGGGGCGACGGACAAAAGGGCGTCGTGCTCATGCTCCAGAAGCAGACCGGAAAGAACACGGTCAAAGTGGCCGCCGCGGTTAAACAGGCGATCCAGGAACTCAACACCCGTCTGCCTCCGGACATCACCATCAACATCATCACCGACACCTCCAAGGACATCATCAATGCCGTGAGCAATCTCCGGACCTCGCTCTTCTGGGGCATCGGCCTGATCATTCTGGTCAGCCTGGCCTTTCTGCGCCGGTTTCGTACGGTCTTCATCGTGGTCCTGATCATTCCCTTTTCCCTGATCATTGCCTTTCTGCTCATGTTCGCCTTCAGCTTCACCATCAACGTGGTCACCCTCATGGCCCTGGCCATCGCCGCCGGTCTGGTCATCGACAACGGCATTGTGGTCCTGGAAAACATCATCCGGCACCTGGAACAAGGGGAAGACACCGCCCGGGCCGCCGTGGACGGGGCGAGCGAAATGGGCCTGGCCATCACCGCGGCCACCATGACCACCGTGGTCATTTTTGTTCCGCTCATGTTTCTCACCGGTCTGGCCGGGATCATCTTCAAGCCCCTGGGCTTTGTTCTGGTGGCCACCCTTCTGGCGTCCCTGCTGGTCTCCCTGATGCTCACCCCCATGCTCTGCAGCAGGCTGCTCGGCTCCCAGGGGCTGCACCGGAAAACCACCGGTCTCGCCCGGCTCTACAGCCTTTCGGAACGACTCTTTCTCGGCGTGGAAAACGGGTATCAAAGCCTCCTGCACTGGAGTCTCAATCACAGCAAGATCGTCCTGGTTTCCGCTGTAATCATCTTTTTCAGCGGCTTGAGCCTGATTCCCTTTCTCTCCACTTCGTTCCTGCCGGAAGTGGATACCGGTCAGGTGGAAATCCGCTTCCGGCTGCCCGAAGGCACGGCCATCGAGGAGACCAACCGGGTGATTCTCCAGTTGCTGGACCGAATCAAGACCGTGGTCAAACCCGGGGAACTGCTGCACACCTATGCCTACGACGGGGAGTCTGAGGAAGGATTCGGCCAGGCCCTGGGTTTTGATCAGGGCCCGAATGTAGGCTACATCGGCCTGCGTCTGGTGGATCGGGGGAAACGCACCCGGACCGCCAAGACCATTGCCGAGGTCCTCCGGCGGGAGGCGGCAACCATACCCGGCCTGGACAAGATCCAGGTCAGTGCGGAAAGCTCCACCAACGCCGCCCTGGCCATGGGCCAGAAACCGGTGACCGTGGAAATCCAGGGCGAGGACCTCCAGCGCAACATTCGCTTCGCCGAACAGTTAAAAACGAAAATGAGCCGCTTTCCCGGCCTGGTGGATGTGCAGATCAGCCAGAAAGACCCCCGTCCCGAGATCAGGCTGGAAATCAACCGGGACAAGGCCTCCTCCCTGGGTCTGAACACGGCCTTGATCGGCCGGACCCTGCGCAATTACCTCTATGGCGTCACCGCCTCGCAGTTTCGGGATGCCGGGGAGCGTTTCGACATGGTCACCCGATTCACGCTCGAGGACAAAAACCGACTGGATGCCGTGGAGGACCTTCCCCTGTTCACGCCGGACGGACGCATGATCCGCCTGAAAACAGTGGCCCGGGTCGTCAGGGGAACCGGCCCGATTGAGATTCAGCGCAAGGACCGGCAGCGGATTGTGAAGGTCGAAGCCGGCCTGTATGAGATGTCCCTGGGGCAGGCCAAGCAGGAGATCAAGGCCCTGCTCGCAGATATGGCGATCCCCCCGGGAACGGACATCGCCTTTGGCGGGGATATTGAAGAGCAAAAAAAGGCCTTCACCGATCTGACCACCCTGTTGATCGTGGGCATCCTGTTGGTGTACATGCTCATGGCCTCCCTGTTCGGCAATCTCCGGGACCCCTTTATCATCATGTTTGCGGTCCCCTTTGCCTTCACCGGGGTGCTCTATGCCTTTTACTTCAGCTCCACGACCCTGGGTATCATGTCCTTCATGGGCATTGTCATGCTCATGGGCATCGTGGTCAACAATGCCATCGTCCTGCTCGACTACACCCATCTTCTGCAGCGAAAAGGGCAGCCGCTTTTGCAGGCGGTGATCCAGGCCGGCCACGACCGCCTGCGCCCGGTGCTCATGACCACCATGACCACCTTCTTCGGCATGCTGCCCATGGCCGTTTCCGACGAAGTCGGGGCCGAGGCCTGGAATCCTCTGGGAATCACCATGCTCGGAGGCCTGGCCGTCTCCACCCTGGTCAGCCTGGTTCTGGTTCCCACCATCTACTACCTGATGGAAGGACGAAAACACGTATGAAACTTCAAACGAATGGAGTCACAGTTCCAAGCATTGATCAACGTTCGTCATTGCGAGCGAAGCGAAGCAATCTTTCAGAAAAGCCTCTTGTCAGGGATTGCTTCGGCGAAGACGCCTCGCAATGACGGGTGAACGCGACCGCCTGTTGGAAAAGCAAAGTTTCTTCACTGATCAAACTGGCAATGAATGAATTCAGCATCAGCGTAGTGACGCATTCTTATATTTTCAATTATTTTCTACAGATATACGTCAGCCTTGCCGGAGGCAAAGCTGACCTCTAAATCCCTTTCTTCTTAAAGGCTCGAACTCATCGGCCGAACACCCGCTTTAGCAGATCCGTGCTCCTGGCCAGGGGATCGTTGCGGATGGCGGCCTCTTCCTCGGCCACATAATAAAACAGGCCATCCAGTCCCTTTTCCACGGTATACCCGGTGAGATCGGCCGAAACATCGGGCACAAAGGGAAAAGCATTGTACTTGCCCATGACCTGATCATAAGTCTGCACCGCTCCTGACTCCTCGAGCGTGCTGTCCACGATCGGACGCATCTCCGTGACCAGACCCGGGGTCATCTTTTCTTGAAAATAGCGCGTGGCCGCATCATCCGGACCATTGTAGATGTCCATCACGTCCTGAAAGGTCATGGCGGCAATGGCCTCTCCGAAGAGGGTCTTGGCCTTTGGCACCGCTAGTTCCGCGGCCCGGTTCAACTTGTGTTCCAGATCATCCAGCATCCCGGATAGTCCGGCTTTTTTCAGGACGCTCTGCACCGTGCTCAACGTGTCGGGCAGGGGGATATGAATCCGGGGGTCCAGATTGAAGCCGCCGGTCACTCCAAGCTGCTCCACGACCCGCTGCGTTCCCACCCTGAGGGCCTCTTTCAAGCCGGCCCCGACCTCCTTCCTGGACAAGGCGTCCGATTCAGCAGCACCCTGGCTCATTCCCTTGAGCAGGGAACTCCCCTTTTCCAGCCAGCCGGCTCCGGCTGGACGCGGAAAACTGCAGAATACCGCCAAGACAACCAGACAACCGATAAAACGCCACAGAGAGATTGCCTGCAGGCATTTGATTCGTTCACCCATAATTCCACTCCTTTGTTGTGCATCAGAAAAGGCAAAGCGCCATCCGCGTCCTCTGGACTCCTGTATTTTTTCCAGCCCTTGTCAGCCATTTTTAGACTTATCGGTTCATCTCTGTCATAGAAAACAAGAAAATGTCTTGCTCCACTCTAAAGGTTCAGCATTCTGGATGCAATAGGTACTCCCCCATTTCAGCAAATAAATCTGCATGGCTCAGAACATTGTGTTGACCGCGCATTGATCCGCACGGCCATTTGCAAGCCGCTCCCGGCTTTGGGCAAAATCGGCATACACCGGGTCATCATACGCGTCATGACAGCCCAGGCAGGACGTCACCCTGAGGATCTCCCTGATCTCAGGGGCTGCAAATGGCCGCTGGGCCGGATCCGAGCTGATCTGCAGCTGTTTGCCCTGCATGGTGGTGAAGGCCTCCGGCGGGATATCCGTTCCGAATCCGGATCGCCGGGGATCATAGGTCTGACGGAGGCGCCAGGTACCCTGTTCCCGAAAGAGAAGCCCCTCGCCCAGGCCCATGGCCTTGGGATCGGCATGGCAGTCGAGACAGCTCCGGCTGTTCGCCTGGGTTGTATGCGGATCAAAGGAGGTCATGCTCAGGATGGAAAAACCGCTATCGGGTCGATACTTCCCCTGGGCATCAAAAACCGAGACCAGCACCTGACAGGGGGCAAAGGGGCTGATCCGCTCCCGGTCCACCCCGAGGACCGGGTCTTCGAAGCGCAGGTAGGAGCGGCCCTCTCTCCAGCGGCCCCGGGTGATTGCGCCGGAGAGTTTGTCCTGCTGGGATTCGTCCTGCCGGTACTCCAGGTGACAGCCGTAACACTGCGGCATGAAACGGCTGTGGCAGGCCTGGCAGGACAGACGCTCGTGTCCGGACAGTCGGTGCTCGGGCCTGTCTAAACTGTCGGATTCAATAAACAACGGCCGGCCGTCCAGTTTACGGAAAAGCACGGTCTTCGGACCGAGCTGCCGGAGATGATACAGGGGCGAGCCCTTGGGGGCATAGGCCCGCTGCCTGTGGGACAGCTCCGGAACCGCCCGGTTCAGCTGAACCAGGCGCTCGGCCGGGACCTCCTCTTCCGGCCGGACCGCCTCAAAGGCCGGGGCGTGGCACATATCACAGGTAATGCCCACCTGTCCGCGGAGATACTCGTGCTCTTGGCCGTCGCCCATGATCTCCAGATGCGTATGGCAGTCGATGCAGGCCATCCCGGCTTGCTGATGCACATCCGAGGGGAGTTCCAGATAAAACCGGCCGCCGGACAAGCGCCGCGTCCCGGGCCGGCCCCGGGCATAGGGTGTGCCGTAGCCCGCGGATTCAAAGTGTCCGGCATAGGACAGGCCCTGCCTGGCGGAGCGATTGTGGCAGCGCCGGCAGTTGGAGGAGGGAATCCGGGTGGAGAGCTTTGCGTGGACAAAGGAGCGCAGTTCCTTGTCCGCCGCCTCCTGGGCCTGGACCACATGACAGGCGGAGCAGCCCCCGCCCCGCCGGTCCATTTCTCGTCCCGTGTTCCGCCGTTCCCTCCACAGGTGGCAGGTGGCGCACATCTTGGCAAAATGATCCTCGGCCAGGCTCTGTCGTTTTGTATCGGCCAGGAGTCCGGGCACTCCCCGGGGGGCCGCAGCCCGGGTCCCATTGCTTTCCCAGTGCTGATACAGGGTGTTCACAATGCCCTTGTTCGTGGCCATGATGGAGGCCTTGACCCGGGGCACGATCGGGGCATGGCAGTCGCCGCTTTGGCCGCAGGTCTGCTTTGCGACCCGCAGGTCCCCGGGATTGGTGACCATGCCGGCATGGGCCCGGTCCTTTTCCAGGGCATAGGCATTGCCGAGATGACACACGCTGCAGCCCAGGACCGCCACGGGATGCGATGGATCGGGACTTTCCACTGCACTGTGACAGGCCAGACAGCTGTCCGGCCCATCCTGCCCGGGTGTGGTCCGGATATGCTCCACAGCAAACAGCCCCAGGAGCAGCAGAGATCCCGGGAGCAGCCAGCGCAGGGGGATAGACCCTGATACCAATCGTTTTCTCATTGTGAACGTCCAATGTTCAATGTTCGACGTTCATTCTTTCAAACAGAATTTTAACGTCCACCATCTAAATTACCCATAAAAAATCTTCATCCAAAGCAGCACGGTGAACGCCCCATACCCTGCAGCCGCCACCAGCAAGAACCAACGCAGGCCGGCTTCCCAACGGCCGGCAGTCAGGGGTAAAAGCAAAAAAGCCGCAGACAGGGCCAGGGGGAGGCAGAGACCGGCCAGCCAGGCCGGCCAATACTTCAGGAGCTCCTGCAGACCGAGAAAGAACCAGGGTCCATGCGCTTCATGCACCACCGTCTCCGGGGAAAGCGCCTCCGGCAGCTCCAGGCTCAGAGCCATTACACAGAGCAGGACCAGAACCGGACCGAAAAATGACTCCCGGGGCAACCAGGTCCGGATATGATCTTTGAGCAGCCAGATCGAGATCAAAGGCAGCAGCCAGCAGTGCCAGAGATAGGGATAATAGAAAAATGATTCGCCCCGGCCCACAAACACGGCTCCCAGATGATCTCCAAGCAGAGGGATCTGCTCCAGGATATGCCTGAAAATGGTCCCGGCCAGCCTGCCGTCCCGGTCCCCTTTGAGCACAAACCCGGTGAACAGCAGAAGCAGGGCCAGGCACGCCGCCAGCCAGAGTTTCAGCCAGCCGGTCAGGCCAAAAAATCGATAACTTCGCCTCCAGAAATGATCCGCGGTGTGGGCCAGGGCCAGGACAGCAAAGGCCTGGCCGGAAAAATAGTGCAGCCTGCGGAAGAAAAACCCGAAGGGGGCCCGGCTGGTCATCGTCTCCAGGTCGGCGAAGACCTCTCCGAAGGGCTGGTATTGAAAGACCAGGACCAGACCGGAGAGCAGGGAAATAAGCAGAGCGGACAGGGACAACCGGGGGAGAAGGCGGGCCAGCCGGCCTGGTTTGCGTACCGCCCGCCCCATCACCCGGTCTCCACGCTCACGATCCATTCCCCCTGGTCCCCGGTGTCAACGGAAAGCTCAGGCAGGTCCTGTTGAGCAGGACCCTGCAGGCGGACCCCTTTTCGGTCGTACTCACTCCGGTGACAGGGGCAGACAAAGGCCTTCCTGGAAGCCCGGTACCCAACAATACACCCCAGATGGGTGCATTTGGCGGAAAGGGCCAGAGGCACGCCCTGCTCCACGACCAGGATGACCCCATCCTTGATCCGGACCCCGTCTTCCTGCTCCCCGCTTGAAAACACCACCTGCCTTGTTCGCTGCTGCCGCCAGCTCAGAAAGGACAGGACCGGCCAGCTCAAAAACAGCAGGGCTCCGCCTCCCAGCAGGCCTTTCAGGATCATCAAGTACGTCCGCCTGGTCACGCCCCGTTTACCTCAGGGTACAGTGTAAAGGTCTGATTGTCGGATGTTCTGTAAAGGGAAAAATCCCTGTGATCCAAGGTAACGATGTTCAGCACCTTGGACTCATTGGCCAGACATACAAGCGTAGCGTCGGCAAAATCCATGGGCAAGTCGGCATACTTTTGCATAAGCGTCCCTGCAGCGTGCAAACTCTGCCCTGTTGAAGGGGCCAGAGTGACAATATTCCGGAGAACAAACTCCAGGGCAGCCATTTGGGCTTTCACGGAAAAATTAAGCAGATACAGGACCTCGGTCAGAACAGGCTCTGTTGAATAACATTCTCCTGAAAATGAGTGCAGCCATTGGACACAACGGGCATGCCACTTTTCGCTTCGATCGATAAGGGCCACCCATGGTCCGGTATCCAGCAAGGCCTTCATGACCGGTGCCCCCGAATGCGATTGAGAAGATGGAAACGATGCCGGGATCCCAAGTCAGAAATCCCGCTCCTGGCCGACCCAATAAGATCTTTAGCCCGATCCGCAGGCCTTTCCTCATCACGGTCCTCAGTCTCAAGATTTTCAAGAAAATGTTTGATGGCCAGTCGGGCAATATCAGATTGCTTCAGGCCGGTTTTGCGAACCAAGGCATCAATGCGTTTTTTGTCGTCCTCCGGCAGGCGAATGGTCATCTGCATAGTGAACTCCTTTGCAATCTTTTTGACTTCATTGTAAGCGCATCACGTGATCAGGTCAAGAACGTTCTGATTCAGTCGGCGGGTTCCAGCCCCGGCGCCTTTTTCACTTGAAAAAATCGCTTCTGGAAACGATTCGATGGCTGGAGGAGCCGCTCCTGCTCCACCGATTGCAAGAGGCGCATGGGCGGAATAACCGGCGGCCAGGGCCTGCGCAGTCCTAAATCTTGCATCCCGGATGCGTCTGAAGGCACGTCCAAGTCCAGTCCTTGGCCGGCCGCCTCGGGGTTCATATGACAGGTTTCACAGGACCGGCCCACCGGCGCCGTGGTATGGGGCACGGAGGGCATGAAGGCCCAGCCCCGTCCCAGGCCGTCCCCGCGTTCCGGGATTTGGCTGTCCAAGGTGATCGTTCCTGCGGCATTTACATACGAGATCCGGTATTGGTGGCGCGGCCGGAAGATCGTGAAGCGGCCCTGATGGTCCCTCCCCAGGGGCCTGGACTCCCAGCGTCGAAAGCGATAGCCCTTGAGCCAGATCCCGGGAGAACTTGCCCCACTCAGCGCATCCCGGCTTTCCGGAGCCAGATCCGGAGTCTGCACCAATTCCTGCACAGCTGAGCTGATCCCTGGATCACCCTGGGCCGTGAGGTAGGTCCAGTCCCTGAACCCCGGGCTGTCCTTGCGCAGCAGGCTCAAGCCGAAATCCTGGTAGGACCATTGGGCGTGGCAGGCGCTGCAGCGCAGGTCTGCATGGACTTCCGGATCATGAGCGAATGTATTGCTGGTGAACAGGGGCAGCCGGCGTCTCAGTCCCTTCTGGTCCGTGAGCCACCAGCCTCCATCGGACCCGGCAATCTGTTCAAGGGAACAATCCGGCCGCTGCTCCCTGAACCCGCCGTGGCAGTCCTGGCAGCGGATACGAGGCGTCTCCAGGGCAAAGCCCCGCACCATGCCGTCGCCCATGACATCGGCCCGGTCATGACAGTCCCGGCAGCCGAGGCCCCGCTGGATATGGAGATCCCTGCTCAGGGCATGGCCGGCGAAAAGGCCGCGCTCCCGGGCCGGCACACCTTCCAGGCCGGCTTCCTGAAAAAAATCGTCGTAATCACGCTCGAACCGGCCGTGGGCGTCGGCTCCGGTATAATTGGGCCGGTGACAGACAAGACAGGCGGCATCGGCAATGGCAGCCGTCAGGCCATGCCTGGCCGGCCGGCCGGTTGCCTCGCGGTCCAGACTCGCATCCCGGCCGTGATAGCGGCCTTCCTCGGCGTAGACCACATGGCAGGCGGCGCAGCCCCGGCCGCGATAGGGCGGTTGATCCGGGTCCACAAGGGCATTGACGTGACAGCGCAGACAGCGCCGGCGCAGCAGATCATCCGCTAGGTCTGCGGGATTCTCCGGGGAGCCGAGCGGAGACGGGATCAGGGGCAAAGCCCCTCCGGCTCCGTAGACCGGGGGATAGGCCCGGGCCTGGGCCCCGAGCAGAAAGCGGGTCTGGTTGACCATGCCGGCCAGGGTCATGTGCAGGGAGGTCTGAAAATCAGCCACTTCCCGGGCGTGGCAATCCCCGCAGACGGCCCGGAACGTTTCCGGTCCGGCCGGATTGCCGAGCACCAGGGCATGGTCCTCAAGAACCGGACCCTGATGTTCAGGACGCAGATGGCACCTCTCACAGGCAAAATCATGCCCTTTTCCGGCGGAGGCAAGACCCTGGTGGCAGTTGCGGCATTCAGCGAAGTTCTGACTCTCTGATGTTCCAAAATCACAGGCAGAGACACATACAAAGATTCCAAAAAAAACGACCGAAAGAAGAATTTTTCCCTTTCGGCCGTTTTCTCCATCAGTCATGATCGATTGAAATATAAATCTCCTGCCAGGAGATTTATATTTCAAGGACAAAGCGTTCGGTTTCTTCATTCCAGGAAACCAGCAGATACCAGAGGAGCATGAAGGCGGTCACGGCCATCAGCGTTCCCTGATAGCCCAGGAAGTCCGGCAAATAGATTTCCGCCCCGATGAGTTTCTGCAGGAGGCTGGACCCGTCGATCCAGGCCCGGACCAGGGAATTGGACAGGGCGAAACAAACCAGGGCCACAATAAGCTTGACCTGCCCTTCCACCGCCCGCCAGGCGGTCCCGCTGCCGCAGCCCCCCGTGATGATCATCCCGAAGCCGAAGATGGTTCCGCCCAGCAAAGCGCCCAAGCCGGCGTTTCCTGTGACGTAGACCCCTTCAAAGCGCAGTCCCACCCATTTCAGGGTGGCGAAGCCGAGGATGCTGATCAAAAGGCTGACGATCACCGCCCGGGGGACGTCGCTTTCTCCGGTCATGAACGGCTCCCGGAAGCAGCGGGCAAAACAGAGCCTGGAGCGATGCAGAATAAAGCCGAAGCCCAGGCCGCAGAGCAGCAGCCCGCCGACCGCAATATACCCGTAGTAGGCGTAGACCTCAGAGGCGACAAAAGCCAGAACGATGAGCACCCCCCCCAGCCAGGGCTGAAATCGGGTCCAATCGATGTGAGAGGACGGGGCCTTGCCCAAGCCTCCCCCGCCGCCGGTCAGGTGCTCCATCTCCCAGTAGAGGTATTTCAGGCCGATCCAGGAGCCGGCGATCAGGCCGATCATCATCACGAAACCGCTCAGGGACAGGGCGCTGAC
>CAZUMF010000017.1:0-33403 GCA_964621385.1 uncultured Desulfohalobiaceae bacterium | reverse complement strand
GCAGAGGGCAGAGAGCAGAGGGCAGAGGGCAGAGAGCAGAGGGCAGAGGGCAGAGAGCAGAGGGCAGAGGGCAGAGGGCAGAGGGCAGAGAGCAGAGGGCAGAGGGCAGAGAGCAGAGAGCAGAGGGCAGAGGGCAGAAGTCAGCCCTGCCGTTGGCCGTGCAGACCGGCCAGTTTGATTGAGTCCGAAACTTCAGTGCCTTCCGCTGAAGGTTTACAAGAGCAATCAAACCGCTTCCAGCAACTCCTGCAGGGCCTGTTTGATCCCCTGAACATCGAGGCCGGTGTTGCGGTGCAGCTGAGCAACCGGTCCGTGCTCGATAAAGCGGTCCGGGAGTCCCAGGCGTTTGATGCGCAAGCCGGACAGGAGATTGCGATCACTTAAAAATTCCAGGACTGCGGAGCTGAAGCCGCCCTGCACCGTATTTTCCTCCAGGATCAGGAGCCTGGAGCACGCCTTCGCGGCTGCAAGGATGTCCTGTTCCGGCAGAGGCTTGATAAAACGGGCGTTGAGCAGGCCGATGCCCTTCCCGGTTTCCTGCTCCAGCTCTTTTGCAGCCTGGAGGGCCGGTGGCACCAGGCTGCCGGCAGCCAGGATCGTGAGATCCCTGCCTTGCCGGAGCTGTTCCCCCTGTCCCACTTCCAAAGCAGGCGGTGCATCCTGCAGTGGATGCCCCGGACCGCGTCCCCTGGGGTAGCGAATAGCGGCCGGTCCGGGCAGCGAAAGGGCGGTAACCAGCATGGACTGCAATTCGGGTTCGTCCTTCGGGGCCATGAGGGTCAGGTTGGGGATCAATCGTAAGAAACTGAGATCAAAGGCCCCATGATGGGTTGGACCGTCTTCGCCCACCAGTCCGCCCCGGTCAAGACAGAAAAGCACCGGCAGGTTCTGCAGGCAGACGTCATGGATGAGCTGGTCAAAGGAACGTTGCAGAAACGTGGAATAAATGGCCACCACCGGTCGAAACCCCCGGGTAGCCAGGCCTGCGGCAAAGGTCACCGCATGCTGTTCGCAGATGCCCACATCAAAAAAACGGTCCGGAAAGGTGTCCCGAAAACAGTCCAGTCCGGTCCCTTCGGGCATGGCTGCGGAAATGGCCAGAATGGTCTCCTGTTCCTTGGCCAGCCGGCAGAGGGTCTGGCCGAAGACTTTGCTGTAGTTGAGGGCCCGGGCCGGGGAGGCTCCCTGCTTTTTGCCGGTTCCCGGTTCAAAGGAGCCCACCCCATGAAAAAAAGTCGGATTTTTTTCAGCCGGCTCATAGCCCTTGCCTTTCATGGTCAGGGTGTGGATCAGAACCGGGCCTTTCAGGGTCTGGGCCTTTTCAAAGACCTTGCTGAGCTGGCGGATGTTGTGTCCGTTGATGGGGCCGACATAGGTGAACTTGAAGGCTTCAAACAGCATGCCCGCCGTGAAGAAGCTTTTCAGTGAATCCTCGCTTTTCCGGGCGTAATTGACAAGATCGTCCCCGATCCGGGGGACGGTTTCCAGCCAGGATTTCAATTCCTCCCGGAAGCGCAAGTAGCGTTGATCGGCCAGCTTGCGGCTGAAAAAGGAGGACAGAGCCCCCACATTTTTGGAAATGGACATCTCGTTGTCATTGAGGATGACCATGAGATCCTTGTCCAGGCCTCCGGCCTGATTCAGACCTTCATAGGCCAATCCGGCGGTCATGGAGCCGTCGCCGATAACGGCAAGAACCTTGTGCTTCTCCCCCAGAAGGTCCCGGGCCACGGCCTGCCCCAGGCCGGCGGAGATGGAGGTGGAGGAGTGCCCCACGCCAAAGTGATCGTAGCGGGACTCCCGGGGGGATGGGAATCCGCTCAAGCCTTGATACTGGCGGATGGTCTCAAAACGCTGCCTGCGGCCGGTGAGAATCTTGTAGGCGTAGGCCTGGTGTCCGACATCCCAAATGATCTTGTCCTGGTCTGGGTCAAAGCGATGCAGCAGGGCCAGGGTGAGGTCCACGACTCCGAGGGAAGGGGCCAGGTGACCACCGGTTTTGGAAATGGTGCTGATGATCAGATCCCGGATCTCCCGGGCCAGATCTTCCAGCTCCTTGATGGAGCACTTCTGGATGTCCTGGGGGGCGGTGATGCTTGAAAGCAGATCAGGTGTCATAATTTCTGACTTCATTCAACGCGATCCATGATATATTGGGCCAAGTCCTGCAAAAAAACGGCCTGGGGGCCTGAGTAGCCGGAGAGGGCCTCCTGGGCCCGGACGACCATGTCTTGACCGAGCCGCCGGCTTTCGTCAAGTCCCAGCAGGGCCGGGTAGGTGAGCTTGTCCTGGGCGGCATCGCTGCCAATGGGTTTGCCTAAGGAATTCTGATCTCCGGTGATGTCCAGAATATCATCCGCGACCTGGAAGGCCAGTCCCACGCAGCCTCCATAGGTGGAAGCCCGTTCCAGATCGGCTTCAGGCGCTGAGTTCAGCAGCGCTCCGGCAACACAGGCGCTTTGGATGAAGGCCCCGGTTTTCAGGGCGTGCATCTGTCTGAGTGCGTCAAGATCCCTGCTGGAGCTTCCAGTCAGAGCCATATCCAGGACTTGACCGCCGACCATGCCTCCAGGGCCCACCGCTTGCGATATTTCCCGGGCCGCCCTGAGCGCGGCCCGGTCCGGAAGGTCGGTACTCAACATCATGGTGAACGCCTGGGTCAGCAATCCGTCCCCGGCGAGGATCGCCAGGTCTTCGCCGAAACGGACGTGATTGGAAGGCTTGCCCCGGCGCAGGTCGTCGTTGTCCATGGCCGGCAGGTCGTCATGGATCAAGGAGTAGGTATGGATGAGTTCCAGGGAAGCGCAGAATCCAAGGACCTGTTCTTGCCGGGCCCCCATGAGCTCGGCCCAGACCAGGCAGAGGATCGACCGGATGCGTTTGCCTCCGGCCCGGAGGCTGTAGTCCATGGCCTGATGCAGGGGTTCCGGGGTCTTGGGATTTTGGAGGCAGTCCTGCAGGACGGCCTCGATGCGTAAACGGTACTGTTCAAGTCGCTGTTTCATCGTCGGAGAAGTCCTTGTGCGGCTCGGGCGGTTCAAGATCTTCGAGTATGCCCTGGGAATAGACCTGGATCGTGTGCTTGGCCTGTTTGAGCTGTTCCCGGCAGGATTTTGCAATGTTGCTCCCTTCCTGAAACAGGGTCACGCCCTGTTCCAGAGGGATGTCCCCCTTTTCCAGGATGCTGACGATTTCCTGCAGCCTGGCCAGCTGTTCCTCAAAACTTTTCTGCTTTTTCGCCATACTGGTTCATGCCTCGTGATTGGTGACTTTCGCCGGAATACGATCCTTGTGCGTCTGAATATCCAGCAGGTCCCCTGGCGAGACCTGTGTGGCTGAGCGAAGGAGTACGCCGTCATCTTTTCTGGTGACCAGGCTGTAGCCGCGCTCAAGAGGGCCGAAGGGATTTTGGCCCTGCAGGACCGTCTCCAGGTGTTCCAGCCGGGAGGCCTGGTCTTTGAGCAAGAGACTGCCAAAGCGGGTCAAATCCTGGCACAGGGCATCCAGGCCGTTTTCCAGGCTGGACCATGTTCTGGGGCTGAAGGTCCTGGAAAGGGCCTCAGAGGCGTGCTGCATGGCCTTGAATTTTTCATTGAACAATGCGCTTGCGCTCTTTTCCAGATCATGGATCAGGTCCGTGCATTTCTCCTGCAGTCTGTCGGTATGTTTGGCCGGTGACAGCCAGGAAAGCCCCTGTTCAAGTCTGTCGAGTTCCTGGCGGGCCTTGCGGTGAATCCCCTCCCAGTGTTTGAAGAGGCCCATTTCCAGCTCGTCAATGCCCTGGAGGATTTGTTCGCGGTCCGTCCAGATCAGCTGGGCCGTGTGGGTGGGAGTGGCTCCGTTCAGATCGGCGGTCAGGCCGGCAATGGTTTGATCGGTTTCGTGCCCGATACCGGCGACGACCGGAATGTCGGAGGCAAACACGGCCTGGGCCACGGTTTTGGTGTTAAAGGTCCATAAATCCTCCAGAGAACCGCCCCCGCGAATGAGGACCAGCACATCGGCCCAGGCTTCCAGATTCGCCTGTTCAAAGGCCAGGGCCACGGATTCTTCAGCCCCTTCGCCCTGGACCAGGCAAGGGTAGATCCGGATCGAACAGGGCAGGCCCCGGGAAGTGCTGATGCGCAGAAAGTCTTGAAGAGCCGCTCCGCTGGGGGAGGTGATTACCCCCACCCGGGCCGGGTTCAAGGCGATCCTTTGTTTTCGTTCCGGGTCAAAAAACCCCTGTTTCGCCAGATCCTGCTTCAGGGCCTCGAATTGGAGGTGCAGACTGCCTACCCCTTGATGCTGAACCAGCTCGGCAACGAGCTGATAGCTCCCCCGTGGGGGATACACCGCGATACGGCCGGCACAGAGCAGGGCCTGGCCGGTTTGCAAAGACTGCGGCGGGATATTCTGCATCCCCACCTGATTGGACTTGAACCAGACGCAGTTCAAGACGGCATCCTGGTCTTTGACGGTGAAATACAGATGCCCGGAACCGGGCCGCGACACAGTCCCCACTTGACCCGTGACCCAGACAAAGGGGAATTCGGATTCCAGAACCGCTTTGAGAGCGCTGGTCAGATCGCGAACCGTGTAGATATGGGGCATAGGAGATTTACAAATTTACGATTGAATATTGAATATTGAATATTGAAGATTGCTGCCTCAAGAAACGGACATTTTATCCTGAAAAAGGCTCTTCGCCAACGTAATTTCCTAGAAGTTCAATTGAAGTTTCATACCAGAGCGGCCGCTGTCACAGCTGCAAAGAGGTCTGTATTGCAGATTCAATTTTGAAAATGTGCACGATATCTGCATTGCCCACACTCTGCAGCAATATTCAATCTTCAATAGTCAATATTCAATCCCCCCCCAGCCCCCAGCCCTGCCAGACGTTTTGCCGCCAGGAGTCAAAGGAGGCGGCGAAATCGTCCAAAGGCAGTTCGCCCCGTTCCCCGGTTCGGCGGTCCTTGACTTCAGCGACGCCCTTTTCGAGCCCCTTGCCGCCGACAATGATCTGCAGGGGATAGCCGGCCAGATCGGCGTCCTTGAACTTGAAGCCGGGGCGTTCATCCCGGTCGTCAAAGAGAACATCGATGCCCCTGTTCCGGAGCAGGCCGTAGCATTCTTCGGCTGTGGCCATGACCTTTCGGTCCTGGGCATTGAGGGCGATCAGCACGGTTTCAAAGGGGGCTATGGACGGGGGAAAGAGAATGCCGTTTTCATCGTGATTCTGTTCAATGGCCGCGGCCACCAGACGGCCCACACCGATGCCGTAGCACCCCATGATGATTTCTTTTTCTTCGCCTTTTTCATCCAGGAAGGTGGCCTGCATGGAGCGGCTGTATTTGGCCCCGAGCTTGAAAATGTGGCCCACCTCAATGCCTTTGTAGAAAGTGACGGCGGCCCCGCAATCCGGGCAGGGGTCGGATTCCCGGATATTGACCAGATCCGCAAAGCCGGCAAGCCGGACATCCCGCTTGAGATCGACATGCCGGAGGTGGTATTCGTCCTGATTGGCGCCGGTGATCCAATCGGTTTCTTTGCTCAGAAGGGTATCGGCCACGATGGTTTGGACATCGAGATCCTTAGGACCGGCAAAGCCGACTTTGGCCCGGGTCCAGGCCACAACCTGCTCCGAAGAGGCCAGTTTGAGTTCCACCGCGTTCAGGTAATTCTTCAATTTGACTTCGTTGAGTTCGCGATCCCCCGGAACCAGGGCGGCAACGGCCCGGCCGTCGGCTTCATAGAGCATGGTCTTGACGATTTTCCGGGGGGCGACATCAAGGAAATCAGCCACTTTCTGCACCGTATGCATATCCGGAGTCTTGACGGGTTCTGCTTCGGCGCAGGTCTCCCGGCATGTGGGACGGGGGTCCGTGACTTTGGCCTTTTCCAGGTTGGCGGCAAAGGTGCAGCTGCTGCAGACGGCTATGGTGTCCTCTCCGGTTTCAGCAAGAACCATGAATTCATGGGAAAAGCTGCCGCCAATGGCTCCGGAGTCGGCCTGGACCGAACGAAAGTCGAGACCGAGACGCTGGAATATCCGGGTGTAGGCCTCGAACATCTGCATATAGGTCCGTTCGGCCCCGGCTTCATCCCGGTCAAAGGAATAGCCGTCTTTCATGATGAATTCCCGGCAGCGCATCAATCCGAATCTGGGCCGGATTTCGTCTCTGAACTTGGTCTGCACTTGATAGAGATTGACCGGGAGCTGTCTGTAGGAATGGACGTCCCGGCGGATCAGGTCGGTGATCACTTCTTCGTGGGTCGGCCCCAGACAGGAGTCCCTGAGATGTCTGTCCTGCAGCCGAAGCAGCTCTTTGCCGTACTCTTCCCAGCGCCCGGTCTCCTTCCAGAGATCAGCCGGCTGGACCATGGGCATGAGGACCTCCAGGCAGCCGGCCCGGTTCAGTTCCTCTCTGATAATGTTCGCGGTCTTGTCGATGCTTTTCAGACCCAGGGGGAGATAGGTGTAGATGCCCGAGGTCAGTTTGCGGATCATGCCGGCCCGCACCAGGAGTCGATGGCTGACGACCTCGGCTTCGGCGGGGTTTTCTTTCAGTGTGGGAAAATAGTACTTGCTGAGTCGCATGGCATACCCCAAAAAAATTTTTCAAAGCAAAAATTTTTTTTCGTTGTGTGTTCAGGATGGTTTCTCTACTGCTCCAAGGTACCTTTTTCAGCGCCGGCCAGCGGCCGGCGCTCGTATCGTTTTTCTGGCTCAAAGCTGAGACCACGGTCCGGTTTCCCCTGGCGAGCAAGCCTAAGAAAACCCAAAGCTGGCTCCGCCCGCAACCCAAAGGTCCAGGTTTACTTCGAAATTTCCAATTTCTATGACAAGGACTTCAGCTGCTTTGGAACAACACATGTTTTTGTTTTCTATGACAGGGTGTAACCGACACGTCACTCACTGTCTGCCTCTTGCTGAAAAAGGTCCAATTCGTCCTGAAAGGCCTGGAGCAGCCTGTCTTCACGGACTTTGCGGATGACCTTGCCCTTGCGGAATATGAGCCCCATTCCTTTGCCTCCGGCGATGCCGATGTCCGCTTCTCTGGCCTCTCCGGGGCCGTTTACCGGACAGCCCATCACCGCCACGGTGAAGACTCTGGATATGGGCTGCAGAATGTGCTCCACGTCTCGAGTGAGACCGATCAAGTCGATTTCAGTGCGTCCGCAAGTCGGGCAGGAAATGATCTCCGGACCTCTGGCCCGCAGTCCCAGATTGCGCAATATTTCCCAGGCAACCAGAACTTCGTCCCGGGGGTCGCCGGTCAGGGAGACCCGCAGGGTGTCGCCCAGTCCTTCCCAAAGCAGAAGCCCGCAGCCGATACTGCTTTTGGCGGCCCCCCGCACAAGTGTCCCGGCTTCCGTGATGCCGATGTGCAGAGGATAATCGCATTTTTGGTTCAGCAAGCGGTAGGCGGCCAGGGTGTTCAGAACCGAAGAGGACTTCAAAGAGATTTTGATCAGGTGGAAATGCTGTTTTTCCAGGAGGGCGACGTGCTTCAAGGCGCTTTCCACCATGGCTTCCGGGACGGGACCGTCGAATCGTTGGAGCAGGTCTTTCTCGATTGAGCCGCTGTTGACGCCGATGCGGATGGGCACCTGGCGCTCCGCAGCCGAGCGGACGACTTCCTGAACCTTCCGGGCCGAACCGATATTGCCGGGGTTGATGCGCAGGCCGTCCACGTCGGCCTCCAGGGCCATCAGGGCCAGTTCATGCTGAAAATGGATATCCGCGATCAAAGGAAGCGGGGACAGTTTTTTGATGGCCGGCAAGGCTTGGGCGGCTTCAGGATCGGGAATCGCCAGGCGAACGATTTCACAGCCGGCCTGGGCCAGGTCCTGGATCTGTCCGGCGGTGGCTTCAATGTTGCGGGTGTCGCTGTTGGTCATGCTTTGGACCCGGACGGGGTGTCCGCCGCCGATGGGGAGGCCGCCCACCGTGATGGTCCGGGTCGATGCCCGCGGGAAAGGGGCGATGTGATCTGCGGTCCATGCTGCCATGGACGTGTTTATACTAAATTTTTTTCTGCAAGCCAAGGACTGATTTTTTTGCTTGACTTTCCGTCTGCGCAGTGTATTATCATCTTGTCTTCGCTTTCGGAAGGGCGGAGTTTCTTTATTTTTTTATTTCAGGAGTAGTTCAAGTATGAAGAAGCTGTATGTTGGGAATCTGCCTTTTTCCTCTTCTGAAGAGGACGTCCGTGAACTCATGGCCCAATACGGCCAGGTCGAGTCCGTCAATCTGATTCAGGACCGGGAAACAGGCAGACCCAGGGGATTCGGGTTTGTGGAGATGGAAACAGGCGCTGATGAAGCCATTGAAGGGTTGAACGGCGCTGATTTCGGGGGAAGAACGTTGAAGGTCAATGAAGCCAAACCACGCAGGTTTGATCGTTAATAGTTTGCAACGATCTTTCGAAAAAGCCGTCTTCACGACGGCTTTTTTTATGGTGACCCGGGGGATTCCGGTGGGAGGCGGCTGCACCGAACGCGCGTCTGTCTGCAGGGCCGGAAGTCTGTTTTCTGCTTCCGGCCCTGCAGCCGGGCTCAAGGGTCTTCATTCGATGCAGAAGGCGTCCTGGATTTTTTCCAGGGTTTTTTCACCGATTCCTTTGACAGCTGCGATTTCCTCGACATTCTCAAAGGGGTGCTCCGCCCGGTAGTCCACGATTCTCTGGGCCAGAACCGCTCCGATGCCTTTGACTTCCTGCAGTTCTTCCACCGTGGCGGTATTCGGGTTGATCTGATCTGGGCCGCATTCAGCGTACGTGCTTCCGGCCATCAGAAAAAACAGGGTCATCGCCAGAAACAGGGCCTTTGCCAAGCTGAGGTGATTTTTCATACAGGACCTCCTTTTGGTAAATCGTTGAACGATAAGCAACCAGTTTTTCCTCACAAGAGGAAAAACGTTCAACGAAATTTTAGCAAAATTCATGCCAAAAAAATGAAAAAACAGTGGAAAACGCAGCGATTCAAAAAATATATATAATTTGAGATATTTAATAAAACACTGCCGGATCTCCTGTTCTAGTTTGTCCGACGTTCAAACAGGGCTGGCGGTTGCCCAGTCCGGAAAAATCAGACTGTTTAATGTAACATATTGAAATTATTGATCTGGAAAAACCAGACACCAGTCCGGAAAAAGCAGACAAGGCGCGCCTGGAGTTGCAGGCCATCCGCCTGGGGGCAACGCGCTGTTCTTGACAATTGTGAAGGGCTGATTCAAAATTCATTTTTGCTGTTGTAAAGGGGGGGAATATGTGTCTGGCGGTTCCTGCTAAAGTCAAGGACATCGGCCAGGAGATGGCCACGTGTGCTGTAGACGGCGGTCAAGTCCGCATTCAGGCCTCGCTGGTGCTCCTGGATGAAGAGGTTGTCGTGGGTGATTATGTCCTTATCCACGCCGGCTTTGCCCTGCGCCGGCTGGATCGGCAGGAGGCATTGGAGACACTGGATTTGCTTCGGGAAATGGCCCAGCAGGACGACAACCCGGTTTCATGGTGAAGTCCCCTGATCGAAGAGGAGGTTTACTGTTATGCGCGCATTGAGATGGACCCTTGCTACCTGGACGCTGTTTGTTTTCTCGTTGGTTTCGGTACCAGCCTTTTCGGCCTTGCCGGAGTTCACCGAACTGGTTGAAGAGGCCGGACAGGCTGTGGTGCATATCAGCACGGTCAAAGTGGTCAAAACTTCGGACAAGATGAAGCAGTTTTTAGAGCCCTTTCAAAAAAAGGGGTCGCCGTTTGAAGATTTTTTTGATCAGTTTTTCGGGGACGGGGTGCCCAAGGAACGGAAGGAAAAGGCTTTGGGTTCCGGCTTTATTATCTCCGCAGAGGGCTATGTGGTCACCAATAATCATGTCGTCCAGAAAGCCGATGAAATCGAGGTGATTTTGAAAGGCGGTGAAAAGAGCTATCCCGCAGAGATTGTGGGAACCGACCCGGAAACCGACCTGGCTCTGTTGAAGATCGACGCGGATAAACAACTCCCGGTCCTGCAGTTCGGCGACTCGGACACCATCAAAGTGGGGCAATGGGTGGTGGCCATCGGGAATCCCTTTGGGTTGGACCATACCGTGACCGCCGGCATTATCAGCGCCAAGGGCCGGGTGATCGGGGCCGGACCCTATGACGATTTTCTCCAGACCGACGCCTCCATCAATCCGGGCAACAGCGGCGGTCCTCTCCTGAATCTTGACGGAGAGGTTATCGGAATCAATACCGCGATCGTGGCCAGCGGTCAGGGCATAGGCTTTGCCATCCCCAGCAACATGGCCGAAGGGATTATCGGACAGCTCAAAGAGTTCAATAAAGTCAAACGCGGCTGGCTGGGGGTCGTGATCCAGGATGTGGATGCCAATACGGCCAAAGCCCTGGGGTTGGACGAACCAAAAGGGGCCTTGATTGCTTCGGTCAAACCGGGCGATCCTGCGGACAAAGCCGGCTTGCAGGTCGGGGACGTCATCCTGGCGGTGAATGGGGAATCCATTGCAGACGCCGGGGAGTTGACCCGCACCATCGGACACCTCTCGCCGGACAAGGAGGTGGCGATCCGGGTCTGGCGGAAAGGGGACGTCCTTGAATTCGAGGCGGTGCTCGGCGAGCGCAATCTGCAAACCGCGCAGGCCGAAACAGAGCAGGGCGGTGACACAGCAATGGTTTTGGGGCTGGACCTCCGTCCGGTCACGGAACAGGATGCCCGGGATTTGGGCCTTGATCAGGCCCGGGGCCTCCTCGTGACCGGGGTCAGCCAATCTTCCCCGGCAGCGGAAGCCGACATCAGAAGCAGTGACGTCATTCTGGAGGCCAATGGCCGGCCGGTGGACTCCATGGCGGATTTGAATGCGGTTCTCAAAGGTGACGCCGCTCGAAAGGGGGTTGTGATGTTTTTGATCAAGCGGCGCGGACAGAACCTCTTCCGGACAGTCCCGCTTGATGAGCAGTGATGAGAGCCCCGGGCCTAACCAGGACCGGAGCCAGGTCTTGCTGGCCGGGGCAAAAGTCAATCTCTATTTGAGAATTCTGGGACGCCGGGAAGACGGTCTCCATGAACTGGAGTCGGTTTTTCTGCCCCTGACCCGGCCGAGGGACCGATTGCTCCTGGAGTCCGCCGTGCCCGGAGCCGGACTGATCTTGACCTGTTCCCAGAGGGAACTGGAAACGCCGTCCAATATCCTGTACGCCACGTATCGCGTGTTCGGGGATCGGACCGGAATGTATCCGGACCTCAAGCTCCATCTTGACAAAGAGATTCCATCCGGAGCAGGACTGGGCGGCGGGAGTTCTGATGCGGCTGCTTTTCTGATGCATCTCAATTCACTGCTGAGTCAAAGCCGCCGGCTGTCGTTGGCCGAGCTCAGGCATCTGGCCGGCCGCATCGGTTCAGACGTCCCGTTTTTCCTCACGAATCAAGCCGCTCTGGTCACAGGGGCCGGAGAGAGCATTGAGCCCATTGCTCTTGATCTCGGGGCCGTGAGCCTGGTCCTGGTCTGTCCGGGGTACAGGGTGCCCACAGCTGAAGCCTATGCAGCCTGGGACCGGCAGAACAGACGGCAGGGGTCGGCCCGGCTCCAACAAAAAGACTTGACAGACCGGACCGGGCGGTTTACAAAGGGCTTTCGTTTTTCGGGTTTTTTGTGCTGGAATGATTTTGAACAGGTTGTATTCTGCACATATCCTGCATTACGATCTCTCAAAGAAGCCCTCTTGAAACAAGGGGCGGCGGCAGTGACCCTCACGGGTTCCGGTTCTGCCCTGGTCGCTTTCTTTCATTCTCAGACGTTGGTAGCGCATGCCTGTTCCTGGTTGAAGGAAAACCGGATTTCTTGCTATGTCACAGAGCAATGGGGTGTAGCCAAGCGGTAAGGCAACGGGTTTTGGTCCCGTCATGCGGAGGTTCGAATCCTTCCACCCCAGCCATGCCTTTTTCAGGTTGTGTTTCGGGTTCGAAGAATCACAGTGCACGCATTCATGAAACAGTATGTGTTGAGGTCTGTACCATTCCTCCTGCCTCAAATTTTCCTCATCCGTTAGTGAAGTGATATCTTCAATGGTCAAGAACGAATCACCTTGCCGTCATATATCTTCACAAAAACAAACACGAAAACGGCAACGATGTCTTTTTTTGGAAGACCTGGTATGAAGCTTGAATTGAACTTCTATGCGATTTCGTTGACAAAGAGTCCTTATACTGCTCCAACTGACCTTTTTCAGGGTTCTGTCGTTGAAACCAAAGGACAAGCACTCTTTGGTTCAAAAATCACAATTGGATCAGTATAGAAAGACGAATGGAGTTACAGTTCCAAGCATTGATCAAAGCCTTCCGCAGGCCATTGCCGGAAAATGAAGAAGCGTGGCCGATGTGAATCCAAGAATTGTAAAGGATCGTAAGACGATGGACAGTTATGGAGAACTGAAATTGATCACCGGAACGGCCAATCCGCAATTGGCCAAATCAATAGCCAGACATCTGCAGTGCGATTTGACGCCCGCCATTGCCCAGCCATTCAGCGACGGGGAGATCCGGGTGGAGATCGGCGCCAATGTCCGGGGAAATGATGTCTTTGTCATTCAATCCACCTGCAGGCCGGTGAACAACAGTCTGATTGAGCTCTGCCTCATGCTGGACGCCCTGAAAAGGGCCAGTGCCAGAAGAATTACAGCGGTGGTCCCCTATTACGGCTATGCCCGCCAGGACCGCAAGGTTGTTCCCAGGGTGCCGATCAGCGCCAAAATGGTTGCTGATTTCTTGATGGTGGCCGGGGCCGGACGCCTGTTGACCATGGATCTCCATGCCGGTCAGATTCAGGGATTTTTTGATAAGCCTGTGGACAATCTGTACGCTTCCAAAGTTCTGTTGAATTACCTCAAAGAATTGAAAAGCGATCTCGTATTAGTCTCTCCGGATGCCGGGGGAACGGAACGGGCCAGGGCTTTTGCCAAACGACTGCAGGCAGGTCTGGCCATTGTTGACAAGCGCAGGGACAGGCCGAATCAGGCAAGCGCGATGCACATTATCGGACAAGTCGAGGGCAAGACAGCGGTGATTGTCGATGATATGGTCGATACCGCGGGAACGCTGGTGGCTGCGGCCGATGCCCTGTTTGAACGTGGGGCGACCCACGTCTACGCCTGTGTGACCCACCCGGTCCTGTCCGGTCCGGCTATAGAACGGATCAATAATTCCAAATTGAATACAGTGGTGGTCACGGACACCATCCCCTTGACCCCTGAAGCCGAGCTGTGCCCCAAGATCGAGGTCGTCTCCGTTGCCGAACTCTTTGCGGAAGCGATCAAGAACATCAATCAGGAAACTTCAATCAGCGGCTTGTTTTCTAAAGTTTAAATCCCTAAAAGGAGTACTGCACCATGGCTGAACAATATAGTCTGCATGTGGAAAAACGGTCGGAGACAGGAAAGAACGCCATGAGCCGCCTGCGGGGCAAAGGCTTTGTCCCCGGCGTTTATTATACCAAAAGCGGGGAAAATATTCAGCTCCAGGTCCTGTATGGCGCCCTGGAAAAGATTTATTCCAAAGCCCATAACAGCAATATCGTTGAATTGAACATTGAAGACGACCAGCGGACAATTCAGAAGCCGGTTTTGATCTGGAATGTTCAGAAACATCCGGCCAAGGATCTGATGCTGCATGTTGATTTTTATGGGGTTGACCTGAAACAGTCCATGGACGTGGACGTTGGTGTTGTGGTCGCGGGTGAGGCCAAGGGCGCGGATGCCGGCGGCATCGTCACCATTTACAGAGACTCGCTGCGGGTGAGCTGTCTGCCCTCGGATATTCCGGATCAGATTGAAATCGATGTCAGTGAACTCGATATTCACGACTCCATTTTGATCGAAGACGTCAAGCTTCCGGAAGGGGTGACCCTGAAGGAAAGCGAAGAAGGCTTTGCAGTGGTTGGTGTGGCGCCTCCGGAAAAGACCCTGGAAGAGGAGGAAGCGGAAGCTGCAGAGGCTGAAATGAAGGCAGAGGAAACAGAAGAAGGCGAGGAGGAGTCGGCTTCCGAAGAATAGCCAGACGGCTGTTGTCTGACAGAACCAGTCCCACCCACGCATGCTGGTTGTTGAACGACGCTTCATGCCTCATAACACAACACTATCACAATTCGTAACCAGCAGTTGGTCTGCAGGCACTTTCTCGCTCTTGCCCTACAGAATAGCAAAGCCAACGCGAAGCCCGGCTCAGGAGCGCGCCTGCTTCCGGCTGCTGGTCACCCTCAGCAATGTATGACCGTCCTCTCCATATCCGCTGCTTTGCTCTCGACAGGAACACGGAATGGTAAATCCGTCATCTGCCGGTCTTGTTGTCGGCTTGGGAAACCCGGGCAGGCGATATCGCCAGACCAGACATAATATCGGTTTCGCCGTTATCGATGAATTGGTGGGGACTCAGGAGGCCTGTCAGGTCCGCGCTCTTCCGGTGGAAAAGAAAAGGATCTGCGAACTCTATGAATGGGATCTGCCGGAGCAGCAGCATCCGTGGCTGCTGTGTCGCCCCTTGACCTACATGAATTTGAGCGGCGGAGCCGTGGGCTGGGTCTGCCGGAAATATCGATTGCAACCGGAGCAGCTGCTGGTGGTCCACGATGAACTGGATTTGGCCTTCGGGACCGTCCGTTTGAAATATGGTGGGGGCCTGGCCGGGCATCGGGGTCTGCGTTCCATCACGGAAGCGATCGGCAGCAGAGATTTTTATCGGCTGCGCCTGGGCATCGGCCGTCCAAATCCCGGCTGCGAAGTGACCGAGTATGTCTTGTCTCCGTTTTCTGAAACGGAAATGCCAAAGGTTCCTGATATCCTTTCCTTTGCTGTTCAAGGGATTCTTGCCTTTCGAAGACACGGCTTCGAGCAGGCGCTCAACCGCCTGCGTCCGTGAAGCTCTGTCATGAAAGAGCGCTTTGTGTCGGCTTCGTGGCTTCAGCTGAAGTGTTTCAAGAGGTGGGTCAAAAAATCGTTCGCTCCAGGAGGCTGTATTGTGTTTGCATTAAATCAGCTTGTGGTCTATCCGGCACAGGGAGTCGGGAAGGTTGAGGCGGTCCAGGAACGGGAAATGGGGGGCTTGAGCATCCAGTTCTATAAGATCCGGATTTTGAGCAATAACGGAACATTGTTGATCCCGGTCGCCAATGCCTCCAATGTCGGGCTTCGAAAAGTGTGTGATCCGGCCTATGGTTTGCAGCTTTTCGAGTATTTGCGGGACTGGTCTGATTTCAAAGGCTATGCAGGACAGAATTGGAACCGGCGCTACCGGGAGTATTCGGACAAGCTCAAAACAGGTGATTTGGCTGATGTGGCCTATGTGCTCAAAGAATTGATGCTCATCTCCCAGGACAAGGACCTGTCTTTTGGCGAAAGCAGGCTCATGGAGCAGGCCATGGGATTGATCACCATGGAGCTGGCCTACACCCTCGAACGTGATCAGGACGTCATACGAACTGAAATTGAGGACATTTTTTCGGATATATTAAATAAGGATACCTGATGGAGACCGGAGTTATGAATGTTTACGAGCTGAAGCAGAAAACCATGCATGAGTTGATGGAGCTGGCCACAGAGTACAATGTTGAAAATCCCAGCAATCTTCGAAAACAGGAATTGATCTTTTCAATTCTGCAGAGCTGTTCTTCCCAGAACGGGAACATTTACGGCGAAGGCGTCCTGGAGGTTCTGCCCGACGGATTCGGCTTTTTACGTTCCCCCATGTATAATTATATGCCCGGTCCAGACGACATTTATGTGTCTCCTTCCCAGATCAGGCGCTTCGGGATACGGAAAGGAGATGTGGTGTCCGGTCAGGTCAGGCCCCCGAAAGAGGGCGAGCGGTATTTCGCGCTGCTGCGGGTTGAAGAAGTCGGCTACAACAGTCCTGAGGAATCCAAAAAGCTGGTTCTGTTTGACAACCTCACGCCGCTGTATCCGGAAGAGAAATTCAACATCGAAAACGGAGCGGAAAATTTTTCATCCAGGATCCTCGATCTTCTGACGCCCATCGGCAAAGGCCAGCGCGGACTGATCGTGGCTCCTCCGCGCACCGGCAAGACCATGCTCCTGCAGACCATCGCCAATTCGATCATGAGCAATCACCCGGATGCCTATTTGATTGTCCTGCTCATTGATGAACGGCCCGAGGAGGTGACGGATATGGAACGGACCGTCACCGGCGAGGTGATCAGCTCCACCTTTGACGAGCCTCCGAATCGACACGTTCAGGTGGCGGAAATGGTCATGGAGAAAGCCAAGCGCCTGGTGGAGAGAAAACGGGACGTGATTATTCTGCTGGACAGCATCACCAGGCTCGGACGGGCCTACAACGCCATCACCCCGTCTTCAGGCCGGGTCCTTTCCGGAGGACTTGATGCCAACGCCCTGCAGCGGCCGAAGCGTTTTTTCGGCGCGGCCAGAAACGTGGAAGAAGGCGGCAGTCTGAGCATCATTGCCACCGCCTTGATTGATACAGGCTCCCGCATGGATGAGGTGATTTTTGAAGAGTTCAAAGGCACCGGGAACATGGATATTTATCTGGATCGTTTTCTGGCGGACAAGCGGGTGTTTCCCGCTATTGACATCAATCGCTCCGGGACCCGCAAGGAAGAACTGCTCCTGCCGACGGATGTCTTGAATCGGGTCTGGATCCTGCGCAAATTGCTCGCCTCCATGAATCCGGTGGATGCCATGGAATTTATCATTGATAAAATGAAAGGAACCAAGAGCAACCAGATCTTTCTGGACATGATGAACCGCTAGGGCCTGCTTGAGCTCTGGTAGAGGGTGCCATGCGATTGGTGTGCAAACACAAGCTCCTGACCCGAGAGGACAGCGCTGCAGGCGCTTTTTCAGAGACAACTGAAAAGTCGGGGTCCATGACCTGCTTTCTGAGTGTCTGCCTTGTGTTGCTTGTGCTGGCCTTCCCCGGCCAACCCCGGGCCGGGCTGCTCGATTTTTCCATCCAGGATGAAAAAGAGCTTGGACAGGAATTCAACGTCCTCATCCGCACCCAGTTCCCTGTCATCTATGATCCGGTGATTCAGCATTATCTGGACGGCTTGCTGCAAAAAATCCAATCAGCCATGCCCCCGCAACCTTTTTCCGTGAGCATTACCCTGATCAAAGAGGATTCGCTGAACGCCTTCGCGGCTCCGGCCGGGTATATCTTCGTGCATACCGGTATGGTCCTCGCCTTAGAGCAGGAGTCGGAACTGGCCGGGGTGATCGCCCATGAACTGGCCCATGTCTCCCAGCGCCATCTGGCGGAGCGCATTGCGCAGTCCAAACTTATCACCCTGGGCACCCTGGCCGGAATGGTGGCCGGGGCCATGCTCGGCGGGGGCGGAGAACTGGGGCAGGCGGTGAGCATGGGCTCTCTGGCCGGCGGACAGGCCGCGGCCCTGAAATACACCAGGGACCACGAGCGGGAAGCGGATCAGATCGGCTTGAATTATCTGCGGGACAGCGGGTTTGATGCCCGGGGTCTTCTGCAGTCCTTCAAGCGAATGCAGCAGCAGAATCTCCTGGGAGGGGTGAGCCGGCCTCCGGCCTACATGCTGACCCATCCCGGACTTCCCGAGCGCATTCATTCCCTGGAGGACCGACTGTTGAGCCGGGATGCGCATCAGGAACAGGAGCAGGCCGGGCAGGCTGCATTTCACACAATTCAAATGCTCATCCGTTCAAAATACGCCGATGCAGGCCAGGCCCTGACCTACTATCAGAGCCTGGAATCACAGCCGGATTGTCTGGATTTTCTGGGGCGGGGCATTGCCCTGGAACGGCTGCACCGGGTCAGAGAAGCCGAGCACGCCTTCCAGGAAGCCCTGGAGTGCGGTGAGGCGATGGCCCTGGTCTGCCGGGAATACGGCCGCTTTCATTTTCTCACCGGGAATTATCAGGCCGGACTCCGGTTTTTGAACCGGTCGATTCAGGAAAACCCGGATGATTATCTCAGTTTGTATTACAAGGCCCGAATTCTGAAGGAAATCGGCGAACTGGATCAAGCCACCGGCGTGTTGGAGCGCATCCGCCGCTATCTCCCTGAAGTGAGTGAAATTCATACCCTGTTGGGACAAGTCTACGGCCGGAGAGGGGATTCCTTCAGGGGCTATCTCCATTTGGCCTACAGCACCCTTTTGCAGAACAAGAAGCAGGCGACGGAGCAGTATATTGAAAAAGTGCGTCCCCTGGTCAAGACCCAGGCCCAGAAGGAGGCCTTCACGTCGTTTATGGACGCCTACAATCAGAGAAAGAAATTTTGGTAGGCCTTGCCTGCCAAGGCACAAAGAGCCGTGAAGACCGGATGGCAGGCTTGACACTGGCCCTGCTTTCCAGGTAAGCAACAGCTCTTGTTTTTACGATCACGCGGTGTTTGTTCGGAGGATCAATCCAATCATGAGCAGGAGGACGTATGTTTTTTGAAAGTCTAGCGTATGCCATGGGACAGCCTGCCGGCGGGGCTGGCGGACAAGGCAATCCTTTGGTCGCCTTTATGCCGTTAATTATCCTGTTTGTTATTTTTTATTTTCTGCTGATCCGACCTCAGCAGAAAAAGGCGAAAGAGCATAAGGCCATGCTGGGAAATTTGAAAAAAGGGGATAAAGTGATCACCGGCGGCGGTCTCTATGGCCGGATTACGGGTATCCAGGAAGATGTGATCACCCTGGATCTCGGAAACAATCTCCAGGTCAAGGTGAATCGGGGCTATATTTCCGCTTTGACGGATAAGAAGTTCGTTTCGGAAAGCAAGAAAGAGAAAAAGGCTCAGGACTAGACCCAGACTTCGTACTCCAGTTATGACGTGTACACTACACACTTAAAGTAATAAAATTGTCCAAAAAAATTCTCAAATTGTAGCTTCTGGTGAAGAGCTCTGAACTCTGGAAAGAAAAGGCCGAAACTATGAACAGTTTGCGCTGGAGAATCATCCTGGTGGTTGTGGTGCTTGGTTTGGGGTGTGTTTACACGCTGCCCTCGTTGCTTTCCCCGGACAGCTCCCTGCAGAAGGTCCTGCCGGATAAAGTGGTGAATCTGGGTTTGGACTTGAGAGGCGGCATCAATCTGACCCTTGGGGTGGATATGCAGAAAGCCCTGGGCAATACACTGGATCAACTGGGAGAAGAACTCCGGGCCGAGGCGCGTGAGCAGGACATCCTCATTCTCAGACCCAGAGCCGTGGGACTGAACGAGTTGCAGTTCTTATTGCTGGATGGCCATAAATCCGAAGAACTCGAGGAACTCATCGGCAAGTATTATTCCAAACAGGTCACCATCAGTGACGTGGAGGATCTCCAGGAAGGCAAGAAGCGGTATGTTGTGACCCTGCTTCCCGAGTACATCAAGGAAGTCAAAAAGTTAACCATTGATCAGGTCTTGAAGGTCATTCGCAACCGCATCGACCAGTTTGGGGTGACCGAGCCTGATATCCGGCGGCTGCAAAAAGATCGTCTGCAGGTCCAGCTTCCGGGCATGGAAAATGCGCAGCGGGCGGTGGAGCTGATTCAAAAAACCGCACTTCTGGAATTCAAGCTGGTTGATGACGACGCGGATGTGGAAAAGGCCCTGCAGGGGGTCGTGCCCCCCGGCGGTGAACTGGCCTATCTCAAACAAGAGTCTGCCGGGGGGGAAGCGGTGAAACAGCCCATCCTGCTCAAGGACAAGGTCCTGATGACCGGCAAGCACATTACCGACGCCCAGGTGGCCTTCAATGAATTCGGGCAGTCCTATGTGGCTCTGTCCTTTGACAGACGCGGAGCCCGGATCTTTGAGCGCATCACCGGAGAAAACGTCCGGAAACGCATGGCGATTGTCCTGGATGATACGGTCTATTCCGCTCCGACGATCCAGGAGAAGATTGCCGGGGGACGGGCGAGCATCACCGGACAATTTTCCCCTGAAGAGGCCCGCGATCTGGCCATTGTCCTCAGGGCCGGCTCTTTGCCCGCGCCGGTGAAGATTTTGCAGGAACGGGCCGTGGGAGCCTCACTCGGACAGCAATCCATTGAGCAGGGCATCTTTTCCATGGCCGTGGGCGGGATCCTGGTTCTGGTCTTCATGTTGGTCTATTACGGCGTGGGCGGACTCATCGTGGATATTCTTCTGGGATTGAATATCATCCTCATTCTGGCCGTCCTGGCCGGCTTCGGGGCCACCCTGACCCTGCCGGGCATCGCAGGCATGATCCTGATTATCGGGATGGCGGTGGATGCCAGCGTGCTCATCTTCGAGCGGATCAGGGAGGAACTGCGTATGGGTCTGAGTCCGGCCAAGGCTGTGGACGAGGGCTTTTCCCGGGCGACATTGACCATTGTTGACGCCAACGTGACCACCATCATGGCCGCGGTCATTCTCTATCAGTTCGGCACCGGTCCGATCCGGGGGTTTGCCGTGACCTTGTCCATAGGGGTCCTGGCGTCGATGTTCACCGCCATCTTTGTGGCCAGAATCTTTTTCGATCTCTGGGTGCAACGGCGCCTGCCATTTGGGGAACTGAAGCTCTGACGCATCCCGTCCCTTTGGATTGAGAAATTCGAAATCGGAGCAACACAGATTCTTGTTTTCTATGACAGCGATTAACCGATAAGTCACTAAGGGAGTCACTATGGGCTTACAACTCATCAAACCCGGGACCAGCTATGATTTTATGTCCAAACGGAAGCTGGCTCTGTATGTCTCGCTCATCGTGCTGGGGCTCGGCATTCTTTCCTTGATTTTCCGGGGTGGGTTGCAGTACGGTATTGACTTTGCCGGCGGCATCAATATCCAGGTCAAGTTTGAGCGGGAAGTGGATTTGAAAGAGCTCAAGGATGCCCTGCAGGCGAGTGGACTCCCTGAACTGCGGGTGCAGCGCTTTGGCATGCAGATGGACCACGAATATCTGCTGCGGGTTTCAGCCACGGACCAGAAAGCGGCAGACCTCAGGGCAAAAGTCAAACAAGGGCTGGAGGAGCACCTGGCAACCGGCTTTACCATCCAGCGCTTGGAGATGGTCGGACCCAAGGTGGGATCTGATTTGAAGAACAAGGCCTTGCAGGCCCTGTTTTACGCTGTTTTGCTCATCTCGATCTATATTTCCGGACGGTTTGAGCACAAATGGCTCACCGCAGGCATCATGGCTCTGGGCCTGGTCACCGGCCTCTATCTCCTGGAGCTCTTATCCGTGCCCCTGGCCTTTTTAATTCTGGCTGCGCTGCTGATCACCCTTGGCCTGTGCTGGTACCTCCAGCTCAACTATGCATTGGGGGCCATTGTGGCCTTGATTCATGATGTGTTCATCACCGTGGGCATTTTTTCCATCCTGAACAAGGACTTTGATTTGACCACTGTGGCCGCCCTGTTGACCATTATCGGATACTCCCTGAACGATACCATTGTTGTCTTCGACCGCATCCGTGAAAATCTGCGATCCAAAAAAATCAGGCCGTTGCGGCAGATCATCAACATGAGCGTCAATCAGACCCTGAGCCGGACCCTGCTCACCTCGGGCACCACCCTGCTGGTTGTTGTCGCCCTGTTTATTCTGGGCGGCGGGGTGATCCATGATTTTGCCCTGGCCCTGATCATCGGCGTCCTGGTGGGGACGTATTCGTCTGTTTTCATTGCCAGCTCGCTGCTTCTGGGCATCGGCCCAACGCCTGAGGCGGAAGAGGAGTCCGCAGGTTTCAGCCCTGCCGCTGGCAGGGCTGAAACCTGATAGGTTGAAAACCATTTGAAGTCAAAAGTAGAGTCTTTAAGAAGCAGACCATGATCAGAATCAACGAAGCGTATCTCAAATTGCAGACCTCGTATCTTTTTGCCGATATCAAGAAGCGCATGGATGATTTCCAGAAGCAGTACCCCGATCGGGAGATGATCAAACTGGGAATCGGCGACGTCACCAGGGGGCTGCCCCAGGCCTGCGTCGAGGCCATGCAGGCCGCTGTGGCGGAGATGGCTGATGACGAGTCGTTTCGGGGATACGGCCCTGAACAGGGCTATGACTTTCTGCGCGAAAAAATCGCTGCGCATGATTATCAGGCCCGCGGGGCCTGGATAGAGGCTGATGAAATCTTCGTGAGTGACGGATCGAAATGCGATGCCGGAAATTTTCAGGAAGTCCTGGATCAGGATGCGCAGATCGCCCTGCCGGATCCGGTCTACCCGGTCTATCTGGATGCCAACGTCATGGCCGGACGGGCCGGATCATTGGTGGACGGCCGGTATACCGGAATTGTTTATCTGGACTGCACCCAGGCCAACGGGTTTCTTCCGGATCTTCCAGAGGAACAGGTGGACGTCATCTATCTGTGCTTCCCGAATAATCCCACCGGAGCGATGATTGACAAAGCCGGTCTTCAGCAATGGGTGGATTTTGCCAGGGAGCGCCAGGCCCTTATTCTGTATGACGCTGCCTATGAAGTCTTTATCCAGGACCCTGAACTGCCCCGTTCGATCTTCGAACTGGAAGGGGCCAGAGAATGCGCGGTGGAATTCAGAAGTTTTTCCAAAACAGCCGGTTTCACCGGGCTGCGCTGCGCCTATACCGTGGTGCCCAAAGACTGCCGGGCCTTCAGTTCACGATCCGATCCGGTTTCTCTGCATGAGCTGTGGTTTCGCAGACAGAGCACCAAATTCAACGGCGTATCCTATCCGGTCCAGCGAGCGGCCGAGGCCGTGTATACCCAGGCCGGGCAGGAGCAAATCAGGGAGCGGATCCAGTACTATCTGGCCAATGCCCAGGTGATGAAGCAGAGTATGGACGCACTTGGTTTTCAGTGTGAGGGAGGGATCCATTCTCCGTATATCTGGATCAACGGCCGGCGGGAGGCCTGGGATTTTTTCGACCTGCTGCTGCATGAAGCCGGGGTGGTGTGTACGCCGGGCCTTGGTTTCGGGAGCTGCGGTCAACAGTTCATCCGCTTGAGCGCCTTCAACAGTCGGGAAAAGGTTCAAACGGCGATGGACAGGATCCAAGCGGCCCTGGCCTGAGGCATGATGGTGAACAAACCCTTGTGACACAGGGAATGGAGCCCAACCCCTCCTTTTTTCAGCGAGCAGCTATGAAACAAGTAACCGTTGCAGAGGCACTGGCAGCCGAACGTCCCCTGGAGGCCATCCGTATTCAGGGATGGATCAGAACCAAGCGGGATGCCAAGGGATTTTCATTTCTGGAGATCAATGACGGCAGCTGCCTGAAAAATCTTCAGGTCATTGTGGATCAGGGACGGCCCGGCTATGAAGAACTCCTTGAGCAGGGGACCGGGACGTCGGTCAGCATTCAGGGACGCCTCCTGGAATCGCCCGGCAAAGGCCAGAAGTGGGAGGTGCATGCCGAGCAGGCCGAGGTCCTCGGTTCAGCCGATCCGGAAACCTATCCCCTGCAGAAAAAGAGACATTCGGATGAGTTCCTGCGGGGACTGGCCCACCTTCGACCCCGCACCAATAAGTATGGGGCCATGAACCGCCTTCGGTCGGATCTGTCCTGGTCTGTTCACAAGTATTTTCATGAACGGGATTTTTTTTACGTTCACAGCCCGGTCCTGACCGGATCGGATTGCGAAGGGGCCGGCGAACTCTTCCGGGTCACGGCCTTGGAACCGGATCGCTTTTCTGCGGATCCGAAAATCCTGGAGCAGGATTTTTTCGGGAAACCGGCCTATCTCACTGTTTCCGGTCAATTGACCGCCGAGGTGATGGCCTGCTCCCTGGGCAAAGTGTATACCTTTGGACCGACGTTTCGGGCTGAAAATTCCAATACGCCCAGGCATGCCGCTGAATTTTGGATGATCGAACCCGAAGTGGCCTTTGCTGACCTTCAGGATATCATTGATCTGGCTGAGGATCTCATCAAGACCGTGCTGAGTGACGTGCGCACCAGTCGCGTCGACGATCTGGAGCTGTTTGCCAGGTTTGTGGACAAGAGCCTGCATCAGGCTTTGGATACCGTCCTGAATTCCTCCTTTGTGCGGCTGCCCTATGCCGAGGCCGTGACCATCTTGCACGAGGCCGGAAAAAAACGGTCGTTTGACTATCCTGTGGAATTCGGCATGGATCTCCAGACCGAGCACGAACGCTATCTCGTGGAAGAGCATTTCCAGAAGCCGGTGGCGGTCTATGATTACCCGGCGTCCATCAAGCCCTTTTACATGCGGGTCAATGACGATGGCGAAACCGTGGCCGCCATGGACGTGCTCCTTCCCAGGGTTGGCGAGGTGGTCGGCGGCAGCCAGCGGGAAGAACGGCTCGATGTCTTGCGCCGGCGTATGGAGGCCCAGGGGATGAACCTCGAGGAATACCGCTGGTATCTGGATCTGCGCCGGTACGGCACCGTTCCCCATTCCGGATTCGGACTGGGCTTTGAACGTCTGCTCATGCTCATGACCGGGGTGCACAACATCCGGGATGTCCTGCCGTTTCCCAGAACCCCCAAGCATCTCCAATTCTGAAAAACAGGCGGACCTGTTTTTCAGAATGCCCTCAATCCATGAGCTGCGGGGCGAGAACGATTTCCACCCGCCGATTTTGCGCACGCCCCTCTGCGGTTTCGTTGCTTGCAACCGGATCGTAATAGGAGCGTCCCACCACTTCGAGCTGGCGCGGTTGGATGTAGTTTTCCAGGACATGGACCACATTGGCGGAACGGTCGGCTGACAGCTCCCAGTTGCTCTGATACAGGGGCAAGAGGTTCGGCCCGATGGGCACGTTGTCCGTATGCCCCACAACCCGGATCGTCTTGTCCTGCACCTCCCGCAATATTTGGGATACCCTGCCCAGGATCTTCTCCCCTCCCGGCTGGACCTCTTTTTTCCCGGATTCGAACAGGACTTTGTCCACAATGGTCACCGTGAGGTTGCCTTTGAGTTCGGTGATGGTCATTTCCTTATCCTGGATCTGGTTTTCAAATCGCTCCATGAGCCGGCTGTAGGTTTTCTTCAGAGCGTCTATGCGCTTTTCAGCGCTTTCCCTCTGGGTCTGCACTAAAGCGAGCCGCTCCTCCAGGCTTTTCAGCACCTGCTGATTTTTCTGCAGGGTTTGCTTCAAGGCCGTTTTTTCACTATGGGCGCTGGCCGTGGTTTGCTGCAGGGTGTTCACTTTCTCCTGCTGTTGCACAACCTCTTCGTGCAATGTTTGTTCACTCTGCTTGAGCTGCTGCAGTCGGCGGCTCAATGTTCCGGAATACTGCTGTTTCTGTTCGAGCTCTTCCTGCAGTTCAGCGATTTTTGCTTCAAGGCGCTTGATGCTGCGCGCGGCGGCCTCCTGGATGCGTTCTGTTTTCATGCCCTGCTGCCGGATGGTGCTGCGGGCCTGTTCGAGCTCGTGCTTCAGATCGGCGATGGCCTTTTGTCGTTCCTGGATGCGCTCCTGGTGAAATGGTAATTGATCAGCGCCGGAAGCGGTTTTCTGTTCTCCCTGCCGGTTTTTTTCCGCTTGGGGCTGGACCTCGTGCCCAGCCTCCTGCTTGGCCAGGGCGGCCTGTTTTTCCTGCAGGTCCTGCAGGGCAGATTGGAGTTTGCGCTCCTTCGCCGCCAGATTGCTCTCCGCCTGTTCCAGTTTTTCCCGAGCGGCCCGGAGTTTGTGCTTCAGGGCAGCAATCCAGTCTCTGGCGGCCTGTTGGATGCGCTCTTTGGCATACTCCCCTTCCCGTGCGGCTTGCTGGGCTTTTTGGAGCTCGGCTTCACGCGTGTCGAGCTCGTTTTCGAGCAGCTGCAGATCCTCACGGCAAGCCTGTAAGTCCGTCTTGAGGTCCGCGATCCAGGCCTGGTTGTCTTCGTGAATGAGCCTCTTTTCCTGGCTGAGCTGTCGGATGGTCTGCCGGGCCTGCTGGAGAGCGGTGCTGCGTTCGTTCAACGCACTCTCGGTCTGATCCAAGGTGGCCCTGGCCGCTTGGAGCTTGGACCCGAGCGCATCGATCTGCTTTTTGGCCGCCGCCTGAATACGCTCTTTGGCGAGTTTTTGTTCCGTGGCCTCCTCCTTGAGTTTGGCCAGGTCGAACTGCTTTTCCTCCACGTTCTGCAAGGCCTGTTGGAGTTCGCGCTCTTTCGCCGCCAGGTTGTTCTCCGCCTGTTCCAGTTTTTCCCGAGCGGACCGGAGTTTGTGCTTCAGGGCAGTAATCCAGTCTTTGGCGGCCTCCTGGATGCGCTCTTTGGCATACTCCCCTTCCCGTGCGGCTTGCTGGGCTTTTTGGAGCTCGGCTTCACGCGTGTCGAGCTCGTTTTCGAGCAGCTGCAGATCCTCACGGCAAGCCTGTAAGTCCGTCTTGAGGTCCGCGATCCAGGCCTGGTTGTCTTCGTGAATGCGCCTCTTTTCCTGGCTGAGCTGTCGGATGGTCTGTTGGGCCTGCTGCAGAGTGGTGTTCTGCTCGGCCATAGTCTCGCGAGCTTTGTCCAGCTCGATCTGGTTCTCCTCCAGTCTCCTGCGGAGTTCCATGATCTGGTCTTTGGCAGCCGTCTGAATACGCTCTTTGGCGAGTTGCTGTTCCGTAGCGTCCTTCTTGAGTTTGGCCAAGTCGTCCTGCTTTTCCTGCACGTTCTGCAAGGCCTGTTGGAGTTCGCGCTTTGTTGCCTCCAGATTTTTTTCCGACCTTTCCAGACTTTCTTGAACGCTTTGGAGTTTGTGCTTCAGGGAAGAAATCCAGTCCCTGGCTGCCGCCTGAACGCGCTCTTTGGCCAGTTGCTGTTTGTGCAGAGCCGCCTTGGTTTTTTCAAGTTCCGCTGATGTGTCTTCCAGAGCATTGTCTCTGGCAGCCAGCTGCTGCTGGAGCGCTTCAAGGTCGTCCCGGCTGGCTGCAGCCTGTTTTTCAGCTGCAGAACGCTTCTTTTTTTCTGTTTCCAGGGCCTTTTGAAGTGCTGTATGCTTTTCGCCCAGGGTTTCGAGTTTTCGCTTCAGCTCTCTGTTTTCAGCCTGGACCGATTCCCTTTCGGTTTTGTGGGCAGCCAGGGTCTTGAGCTGTTGCTGCTGGTTGGCATTGTTTTCTTGTAGGGTTTTGTTCGTACGGTACAAATAGATGTCGAGCCCGGCAGCCGCCAGAGCAACAATTGCCAAGACCACAAGAAAAACGTTCTTTTTCATTCTTCCCCCCTGCGCAATGAAGAATTGGTTTGCCTGTGAATGGGCTATCCCTACCAAGAGAATAAAGAAAAATCAATCTGTTCTGCAAATTCGATCTGACGCTGTCCAGGCGGTCTTGAAGTGAGGGGTCGAATCACGTAGACTGCAGCAGGCACACACCGGCATTTTTTTGTAATTTATTTGAATGATTGGGAATGATGTTTTGCTCCCTCAACCGTACTTCCTTTCTCTCCACCACCAGTTTCATCTGGATGTCAATCTGGCCGCCCTGGCGCCTCTGGACGAAAGGAATACAGAGCTTATACGCCAGGCAGCCGGTGTGCTCATGCCCAAATATTGTTCACCCGGCCGGCACCGGCAGGTGGCTCATCTGGCCAAAGCGTACTTTCCGAATCTGAGCAGCCGGTATCGCTACCGGGGCAAGGCGCAGCAGATCCCCCTGTTTCAAGCGCACGGGGTGCCATATCCTGAAACCATGATCTTCGAGCATCCGCAAGCCTTAACGTCGATGATCAAAGCCCGGGGCCAGCCCATGGAGTTCCCCTATGTGCTCAAAGGCAATTCCGGAGGGGGCGGGGCGAATGTCTTTTGTATCCAGGATGAGCAGACCCTCTTCGAGCGGGTCAAGCAATTGCCGGAGCACGAACCGGTCCTGATTCAGGAGTGGATCGATCATGGCGGCATGGATCTCAGAGTGGTTCTCATGGGGCGGATCGTGCACAGCTATTTCCGGGTGGGGGGCGGCGATTTCTATAACAACGTCTCCAAGGGAGCCCGGATTGAAGCGGACCTGTTTCCGGAAAAACAGCAGCAGGGCCGGGACATGGCGCTCGATCTGGCGCGAGCCGCCGGCATCGACCTGGCCGGATTCGATATCCTTTTTCCGGTTGGGGGCCGGCCGCTCTTTCTGGAGGTCAATTTTCTCTTCGGCCGCAAAGGCTTGGGCGGATTGCAGGGATACCGCCGGATGTTCCGACAGGCGGTCCAGGACTGGATGGATCGCGTGCGAATGGATGCAGCGCCAAATTGAGCGCTTGTAAAAAATATCACAAGCGTATAGGTATTAAGTGACGTGAGGCACCAATGAGCCATGCAGCCATGCACCGAGAACGGATACTGGTTCTTGAACAGAACAAAAGCGGTCAAAGCAAGATTCAAGGCATTCTGGAGAGAGCCGCGGCTGATTTTTCCATCAGCAGGTACGAGATCACAACCTCCCTCCCCCCCATCCTTGATGAGACCGCTCCATATCTCCCGACCGCCCTCGAGGCGGATCTGGTCCTTGATTATCTGAAGCATCCCGATCTCTCCCTGGATGTTGCCAGAACCTGCCGTGAAAAGGGCATCCCGGTGGTGGCCTCCGGACGGAGAATGCTGCAGGACTGGGCCTGGACCCCGCCGGTATGCTGCGCGCTTCCAAAATCGGCCAGGTGCGGTCTGTACTCCCGGATGTTCGGGTACCCGGAATTTGAGGTGACCCTTGCGGGGGATAGTATCCGGGATATTGTGGTCAAACGCGGCGCTCCCTGCGGCGCGACCTGGAAAAGCGTCGCCGAATTGCGGGGAACGCCGTGCCGGGAAGCGATTGAAAAAGTCGGCCTTCGGGTCCAGTTTGCCTGCACCGCGGACCCTGCAGGCTGGGACCCGATCAAGGGCAAGAGCCCGGTCCATCTGGCGGCGGATATTCATTCGGCGGCCCTGCGATTGGCCGTGATCAAGGCGGGCAGGAACGGGCATCCGTAATCCCGGAAAGCACTATGAATATTTTCCGATCGCTCCACCTTTTCAATATTTTCACCTCGCTCTTCGTGCTGGTCTTTTTGACCCTGGCCCTGCTCTGCGGCTGGTATTTCCTGGAATTCGCCCAGCATCGGGAACGCATCCAGTCGTTTCAGACAAAAATAGTGGAGCGCGAAAAGTCGGTCATCCAGACCGAAGTGCATGAGGCCATCGATTATATTGACTTCAAACGATCGGAGGTCATGAAACGGACCCGGGAGACCATCCGATCCAGGGTCTATGAAGCCCACGACCTGGCCATGAGCGTGTATCGCCGCAACAAGGGACGGATGCCCAGGGAGGAATTACAAGACCTGGTCCGGGAAACCCTCCGGCCCATCCGTTATCAGGAAGGCCGCGGCTATTATTTTGCCACGGACTTGTATGGCGTGGAGCAGTTGTTTGCGGACAGGCCCCAGCTTGAAGGCAGGAATATGCTGGACATGCGCGGCGCCGGAGGCAAGCCCGTGGTCAAGGACATGATTGCTCTGGTGGAGAAACAGCAGGAGGGCTTTTACGAGTATCAATGGTCCAAGCCGGATCACGCCCCGGAACGGCATTTTCCAAAGATTGCCTTTGTCAAGTATTTTCAGCCGTTTCACTGGTTGATCGGCACCGGTCTCTATCTCGACGATATAGAAAAGACCATCCGCAGGGAAGCCCTGCAGCGGATCAGCAACATCCGGTATGCCAGGGACGGGTACATTTATGTCCTGAATCAAAAAGGAACTTTGCTCACGCATCCGATTGCCTCTCTGGTGGGCAAGGACCTGCAGGAGATTGAAAATCCCGACAGGGTTGAAGTGATCGAGAGCATTCTCGCGCTGGACCGGGCCAAGGGGGCCGGTTTCCTTGAATATGACTGGATGAAACCCAGCACGGAGGCCCGGGAGAACAAACTTTCCTATATCGCACGCTATCAGCCCTGGTCTTGGATCGTCGGGACGGGCGTCTATCTGGACGACATTCAGGAAGATATCCAGGCAGCCCAAGCCGGGTTCAAAGAACAGTTCCGCAAGCAGCTCTTCCTGACAGGGGTGTTGTTTCTGGCGGCTGTTCTGATCACGATTTTTTTCATCACCTTGTTTTCCAGAAAGATCAAATCCGGGTTGACACGATTCCGTGATTTTTTTGTGAAATCGTCCTCAGCCTACGTTGAAATCGATCCGGATCAGCTACCTTTTTCAGAGTTTGCCGAAATCGCAGCCTCTGCCAACGCCATGAACCAGGAGCGCAAGCAGGCCGAGGAACAGCTCCGGCAAAGCGAGACAAAATACCGGCAGTTGATTGAGACCACCCCGGATGCCATTGCCCTGGTGGATGAAGAGGGAACGTTTTTAACCGTCAATCCGGCCATGGCCGCAAATTTTCACATGACGCCCCAAGAGCTTGAAGGAAAACGCTTTGCCGAGGTCATGCCCGAGGATTTGGCTGCGCAGCGAATGGACAAGGGCCGGGAGACCCTCCAGACCAACAGGGTCCTCTATTTCAAAGATCAGCGCGATGGCCGGCATTTCCAGGTTTTTTACGTCCCCTTGTCCCAATCCGGCCCTGTTCGAGCCTTTCAGGTCATTGCCCGGGACATTACCCTGCAGAGGCAGACTGAAGAGGCCCTGCGAAACTCTGAAAAGAGCTACAAGGAACTGTTCGACTCGATAAGCGACCTCATCTATACCCAGGACCTGCAGGGCCGCTTCCTCTCGGTCAATCCGGCCATGAAAAACATTTTTGGCTACTCCGAGGCGGAGTTTCTGGGACGCCCCGCGTCCGAGTTCATGGACCCCGAGCTTCAAGGATTGTTTGTCAGTGAATATCTGGCCGGGATCATGCACAACGGCCGGCATGAAGGGATCGGGGCCTATTTTACCAAAAACGGGCGCAAAGTGTACATTGAGTACAAAAGCAAGCTCGTCCGGCCAGAGACAGGGGAGCCCTATATCAGCGGCATCGGCCGTGATGTCACCGAGCGGATTCTGGCCGAACGGGAGCGCAAGCAGCTGGAAGCGCAACTGCAGCAGGCCAAAAAACTGGAAGCCATCGGGACCCTGGCCGGAGGCATGGCCCATCTGTTCAACAATCAGCTCAGTGTGGTCCTGGGCAATCTGGAACTGGCCTTGACCGACATGCCGGATCATCATCAGAGCCGGAATGACTTGCAGGAGGCCATGCAATCAGCCAGACGGGCCTCTGAGGTGAGCGGGCAGCTGCTGACCTATCTTGGCCAGGCCTCGGCCAAGCGGGAGGCCCGGGATCTGTCGGAAATCTGCCGGCGGAATCTTCACAACCTCAAAACAGCCCTGCCCCAGACCGTGGAACTGCAAAGCGATTTACCGGTACCGGGGCCGGTGGTCCTGGTCAATACCCATCAGATCGAGCAGATTCTGAACAATCTGGTCACCAATGCCTGGGAGGCCATGGAGCATCAGCCGGGAAGCATACAGCTGCGCACGGGCTTCATCGACAGATCCGATATCCTGCAAGCCGAGGTCTATCCCCATGACTGGGAGCCCTTTGATGAGCAGTACGCCTGTCTGGAAGTCCGGGATTCTGGTTCCGGGATGGATCCGGAGGATGTCGAGAAGATCTTCGATCCCTTTTTTACGACCAAATTCACCGGGCGGGGGCTGGGGCTGGCGGTGGTCCTGGGCGTCATCAAGTCCTGCGGCGGGGCCATCAGTCTGGAAACCGAAAAACAAAAAGGAACCAGGCTGCGCATCTATTTGCCGTTGTTTGAGGATGTTTCCCGTGAGCAGCCTGCCAAGACGCTCGAAGACGCAACATGGCATGGCAAGGGCGCGGTCCTGCTGGCGGAGGATCAGGAGATGGTCCGCAACATGGCCAAAAGCATGCTCGAGCACATGGGATATGAGGTGTTCGCCGCTGCTGACGGAGAGGAGGCGCTTGCCCTCTTTCGAAAACACCAGGGACAGATTTGCTGTCTGCTGACCGATCTGTCCATGCCCGGGCTTGACGGCTGGCAAACCCTGGAGGCCGTTCGTGAAATTCAGGGAGATCTTCCGGCGATCCTGGCCAGCGGGTATGATCAGGCCCAGATCATGCACGGGGAGCATGCCGAGCTGCCCCAGGCCTATTTGAACAAGCCCTTTCAACTCGCCGAGCTCAAGGCGGCCCTGGCCCAGGTCTTCGGAGCAGCCAATGCAGCCCCGGATGGGGCATGAGGTTTCTCATGACATACTATGGAGTACATCGGCGACCGGGATGGCCTCTATCCCTTTGGACAGAGGATAGCGCTTTGGGGTGCGGCAGGCAACAAGGGCCTGCACATCTCCTGAGAAAGAGTCTGAAAAGGAGCGCAGCCCACGGAGATCTTTTTCGCCGGGCCGTTCTCTTTGCTTGCATTCGATGGCCACGGTTCTGCCGGCATTTTCTATGATCAAGTCGACCTCCTCGCCTGATTTGGTCCTCCAGAACCATATTCTGGGTTGCCGGCCTGTTCCTCTGATATTTTTGAGATATTCAAGCAGCACGTAATTTTCCCAGAATTGACCGGAAAGATAACTTTGAAACAAGGCGGCCGGTGTGTCAAATCCGAGAAGAAAAGCAGCAACGCCTGTATCTGTAAAATACAATTTTGGCGATTTGGTCAACCGTTTGCCCAGACTGCGGTAATACGGTTCAAGCAGAATGATTTGCCCGGAGGTCTGCAGGACTGAGATCCAGCTTTTGGCTGTGTTTGGACTGATACCAATATCTCTGGACAGGTCTGAGAGAGAGAGCAATTGTCCGATGCGCAAAGCGCAAGCCCGGAGAAAGCGATCAAAATCTCTGAGATTGCCAACATTGAGAATATTACGAACATCTCTTTCCAAGTAGGTGGCCACATAGGAAGTATGCCAGTATGCAGGTGTGAGGTCCGACCGAGCTTGGAGCTCAGGCATCCCACCTTTCCAGATGAATGTTTCCTCATCCCAGTCACGTTGTGCAGTTGAAATTTCTGCTGCGGAAAGGCCGAGCATGTTCAAAACAGCGCATCGACCGGCCAGGCTCTCAGAAACGGTGTTCATAAGCTGAAAATGCTGAGAACCGGTTAAAAGGAATTTTCCAGGTCTGCGATCAGAGTCGATCCACACTTTGAGATACCTGAATAACGACGGGGCATATTGGACTTCATCGATAATCAGGCGATTTCCGAGTTCATTGAGAAATTGTTCCGGATTCTCTTCAGCCTGGGCGGCATTGTATGGAAGATCCAAAGAGACATAATCGTATTCTGGGAAGACTCTGAGCAATGTTGAGGTCTTGCCGACCTGCCGAGGACCAGTCAAGACCAGAGCTGGAAACTCAGAAGCTATCTTTTGCAGCGTTGATTCATATTTTCTGTTAATCCACATGCAAAAAAATGCAGTATGAATGCAAATTTGTCAAGCCCTCATGACAGGGTCGCCCAGGCCTTCTCAATCATCATAGAGCTGTAAATCCGGATACAATTTTTCCGCGCACTCCCGGCAGATGCCGTGACTGAATTCGGCTTCGGAATGTTGCTGAATATAGGTCTCGATTTGATTCCAGTAGCCCTGGTCGTCCCGGATCTTCTTGCAGTTTGCGCAGATGGGCAGCAG
>CAZUMF010000016.1:0-33608 GCA_964621385.1 uncultured Desulfohalobiaceae bacterium | reverse complement strand
TTTTCTGCATTCTTTTCTTGCCAATTTCCAATTTCGAATTTCAAATTACGAAGTAGTGCCTAGTACCCGATGAGGTCGGCAAAATCCTGTTCATCAAGCACGGTGACGCCTTCGTTTCCGGCCTTGGCGAGTTTGGACCCGGGATCTTGGCCGGCCACCAGATAATCGGTCCTGCTGCTGATGCTCCCGGTTGTCCGTCCGCCGCGCGCCTCGACCAGACGTTCCGCCTCATCCCGGGTCCAGCGGCTCAAGGACCCGGTGAAGACAAAGGTCAGGCCCTCCAGAGACCGGGATGCATCCGCTTCCCGATACAGGGGATTGTCCAGGGTCAGGCCCGCTTCCAGGAGGTCATGGACCACCGCAAGGTTGTGCTCATTGGCAAAGAAAACCACCAGGCTGCGGGCGACTTCCGGACCGATTTCTTGAATGGCCTGAAAATCATCTTCCGCGGCGTTCATGATCGCCTGGAGGTCTGGAAAGGCCCCGGCCAGGATGCCGGCCAGGTGCTCCCCGATATGCGGGATGCCCAGGGCGTAGAGGAAGCGCTGCAGGGTTTGCTGCTTGCTGGATTCGATTTCCTTGAGCAGATTGTCTGCGGCTTTGTCCGCATAGCCTTCCAGCCGGAGCAGATCGACCCGCTGCAGGGCATACAGATCCGGAATCCTGCGGACCAGGCCGGCGTTCATGAGCTGATCGGTTTTCCTGCCGGCCAGCCCATCGATGTCCATGGCCTTTTTTGAAGCGTAATGCACAATGCGTCCCCGGACCTGGGCCGGACAGTCCATATTCGAACACCTGGCTAGGGTGTGATCCTGGCTGATGACCACGCTTTCCCCGCACACCGGACAGTGCTCCGGCATGTGAAACACCTGCTCCGAGCCGCTGCGTTCCTCCACAAGCGGCTTGACCACATGGGGAATGACATCCCCGGCCCGTTCCACCACCACCCTGTCCTTGATCCGGATATCCTTGTCCTCCACCTGATTCAGGTTGTGCAGGGAAGCCCGCTGCACTTCCACCCCGCCGATGCTCACCGGGTCCAGGACCGCCACCGGAGTGAGGGTCCCCAGGCGACCGACCTGGACGTCAATGCTCCTGATTCTGCTTGTCGCCCGCCTGGCCGGGAATTTCCAGGCCAGGGCCCATCGCGGATCCCGCTGCCGCACCCCGAGCCGCTTTTGAGCCTCCAGGCTGTTGACCTTGATCACCATCCCGTCGATCTCATACGGAAGCGCATCCCGTTCCGCGGACAGGTGTTCATAACTCTCGAGAACCTCCCCGATCCCTTGGCAGCGCCGCTGCTGGGCGGCATTGATTTTCAGCCCCCAGGACCGGAGATGTTGCAGGGCCTGCCAGTGCTCCTGCAGCTCAAGGCCATGAAATTCCGCGACCTCATACACAAAGATGTGCAGCGGCCGGCCGGCGGTCACCTTGGGATCGAGCTGGCGGACCGAGCCGGCTGCGGCGTTGCGTGGGTTGGCAAACAGAGACCGGCCGGCTTCCTTGCGTTGTACGTTCAGGGCATTGAATTCATCGAGGCGCATGAAGATTTCTCCGCGCACCACCAGACGGGAGGGCGGGTTCGTCTCTTCCGGATTCAGCAAGGCCAGGGGCACCTCGCGGATGGTTTTGACATTGGCCAGAATATCTTCCCCTGTAGTCCCGTCGCCTCTGGTGGAAGCGGAGACCAATGCGGCTTCCTGATAAATCAGCTCCACTGCCAGACCGTCGTATTTCGGTTCGCAGACATAGACCAGGGAGCTGCTGCCGAGTTCTTTGCGGCAGGTGGCATCAAAATCATGCACCTGCTGCTGGGCGTTCACAGCCTTGAGGCTGAGCATCGGGCTGGGATGGCGGATCAGCCCCAGCTCTTCCCTGGGAGGGCCTCCCACCTGCTGGGTCGGAGAGGTCGGACTGACCAGTTCGGGAAAACGCTCTTCCAGCCGCTTAAGCTGCTTGAACAAACGGTCGTATTCAGCGTCCGCAATCAGGGGATCGTCCAGGACATAGTAGCGGTGGTTGTGGTACCTCACAGCCTGGCGAAGCGCCTGGAGCGATTGTTCCGCCTCCGCTTTGGAGGTGATGCTCTCCGGATCCACTTCCGGGATCCAGCGATGCTGCGTATCAGACATACGACCATCTCCCTGCTGAGTCTTCCAGGCACATTCCCGGCTTTGTTTTGGATGGCATTGCTTCACATCATGGAAAATTTTTCAATAGTGCGTGCACTTGTTGCAAGAGGGACCCGGGTCCATTCCGGGAAACGGGCTTCCAGTGCCTGGAGATTCTTGAGCAGGCGATCGTATTCCCGGTCGGAAATCACCGGATCGTCCAAATCATAGTAGCGGTGATTGTGATACCTGATGGCCTGCAGCAGGTCCGCAACTGCCTGCTCAACGTCTTCTTTCGTATACAGCTGCTCCGGATCCAGGATCGGGAACGGGTACTTGTCTGTCCTGACCATAACAACCCTCCTTCCTCTTGCCCCTGGCGTCATTTTTCAAAATATCCGTGATTGCGAGACCTGTCCCGAACTTCTCATCTGTATGCCAGCATAAAAAGCCGCCATTTTCAAGGCGCCGGATCGGGAATGCAGATGCTCTCCCCTACTACAGTATTCTACAGAAAGTATATATATTTCAAAGTCTTGTTTTCACATCTTCCTGTGTATTCCTTTCTGCTTCCCAGTATTTTTCCCTCAAATATCCCTGAAACATCCCCCATTTCTCCCTCTTGTATCACCTGTTCATGCCCGTAAACTGGAATATGGTTCTGTTGTCATGAATGGAGACACAGTCTCACTAATGCTTATGTGTCAGCTTTGCCAATGGCAAAGCTGACAAAGGAGAGACCACATGTTTGAAAAACTTGCATCACTGCTGCGGGCCTTTGCCAATTTTTTTCGTTTCTGCTTCTGGTTGATCCTGGCCGGGGTCCTTGTGGGGATCCTCGTTCAATGGCTCCTGGTTCCGTCTCTGGATGATCAGCGGCTGGCCAAGCTGAAAAGCCTGCAAAAATCCCGCAACAGCAAGGCCATCACCCTGATTCACCGCAAGGAGACCATCGCCTTCTTCGGCATCCCCATCAGGAGCTACATCGACATCGACGATGCCGAGGCCATCCTGCGGGTCATCCGCCGGGCCCCGGATGACAAGCCCATTGATCTGATCATCCACACCCCCGGGGGCATGGTCCTGGCCGCCTCGCAGATCGCCCATGCCCTGCAGCAGCACTCAGGAAAGGTCACGGTTTTCATCCCGCATTATGCCATGAGCGGCGGCACACTCATCGCTCTGGCCGCGGATGCCGTGGTCATGGACCCCAATGCCGTGCTGGGACCGGTGGATCCTCAGATCGGGATGCTTCCCGCGGCTTCGATCCTCAAGGCCGTGGAACAAAAGCCGGTCAAAGAGATCAAGGATCGCACTCTGATCCTGGCCGACGTCTCCGGCAAGGCCATGGATCAGGTGAAGACCTTTGTCACGAATCTGCTCCGGGAGAAGCATGCCCCGGAGGAGGCGAATGCGATCGCCGAGACCCTGACCAGCGGGCAATTCACCCACGACTATCCCATTGACGTGGCCCATGTGCGGCGCATGGGGATCTCCGTGGCAACGGACATGCCGGAAACCATTTACGAACTTATGGACCTCTATGCCCAGGAGGGGAAAGGCCGGCCTTCGGTCAATTATATTCCGAGTCAGCCTGATGAGGAGTGATTCGGAATCCTTTCCCCATGTTTTCCCGGGCACAATTCAGGGAGCAACCGGAGAGCCTCCCCCAAATTTCACCCTTGGAAGATACACTGATCGGATTATCATAAAAAAGGTATGGAAGATAACACAGGAGTCAAACAGCAACCCAAAGGAGTCATTATGATGAAACGACTGCTGATTCTTATAACATTGATCGTGTTTTCAGGATTTTCCGCGGCCGAGGGGGCGCCCCCGGACTTCAGCGATGTCGCGGACAAGGCGGCTCCCGCCGTGGTCAATATCAGTGCGGTCAAGATGGTCGATCCGGCCAAACAGCTTTCCAAGGACAGCCCTCTGCACGAATTTTTCGAGAAATTTTTCGGGGGCATGCCCCAGCCGCGAAAACAAAAATCCCTGGGCTCGGGCATGATCTGGTCCAGTGACGGGTATATCGTAACCAATAATCACGTGATCTCGAATGCCGAAAAAATCAAGGTCAATCTTCAGGGTCAGGAAGAACCCTACGACGCGGAAGTCATCGGGCAGGATCCGGCCACAGATCTCGCCTTGCTGAAAATCGAGGCCGAGAACCTTCCCACCCTGAACTTAAAGGGCTCAGACGAAATCGATACCGGCGATTGGGTGGTGGCCATCGGGAATCCCTTCGGTCTTAAATACACGGTCACAGCCGGTATTCTCAGTGCTAAGAGCCGGGTCATCGGAGCCGGACCTTATGATGATTTTCTACAGACAGATGCCTCGATCAACCCTGGAAACAGCGGCGGGCCGCTGTTGAATCTGGACGCCGAAGTCGTGGGCATCAACACGGCCATTGTCGCGGCGGGTCAGGGAATCGGCTTTGCCGTGCCCAGTACCCTGGTCAAGGAAGTGGTCACCCAGCTCAAGAAATACCAGCGGGTTAAACGGGGTTGGCTGGGCATCACGATTCAGGATGTCAGTCAACAGATGGCCACGGCCCTGGGCATGGATGAACCCAAAGGCGCCCTGGTCGCTTCGGTCCAGCCTGAAAGCCCGGCGGCTCAGGCCGGGATTACCTCCGGAAGTGTCATTGTAAAGCTCAATGGCAAGCCCATTGAGGATGGACGCGAGCTCACCAGAAAAATTGGAGAGCTCCCCCCGGAAGAAACAGTCGAGATCACCCTCTGGGCGCAGGGAAAGACCGAAACCGTCCAGGTGACCCTGGGCGACCGGGGCCGGGAAATGGATGAACAGGAAAGCCAGGAGTCCGTGGAAGACGACGAAGGTCTGGCCCTGGGTATTGCCCTGAAACCTTTGACCATGCGCGATGCCCAATCTCTGGGGCTGCAAAGCGACCAGGGTCTTCTGGTCGTGAAGATCCATCCCAACGGCCTGGCTGCGGAAAACGGCCTCAAACGCGGTGATGTGATCTTGAAGGCCAACGGGATGGCCGTTGATCAGATCGAGGACTTCAAAGAGGCCCTCCAAAGGGCCAAGGAAGAATCCGGGGTCCTCATGCTGCATATCAACCGACAGGGTCAGAAGAGCTTTCTGACCATACCCCTTGAGGAATAGACGAATCCATTTATTTTCACTTCAAAACAGTTTTGTATCCGCTTTGCCGGCGGCAAAGCGGATACAGGAAGGAGGACCTGATATGTTCACCAAGACATTACACGTACACCGAAAGATCTGGTTTGGGCTGCTGATGGGCAGCGCCCTGCTGCTCGCCTGTATGCTGGCTGTCCAGCCGGTGCAGGCCCAAAGCCTGACAGATCCTGACATCACCATGGCCGTGGAACGCGAATTGCTTCATGATCCCGGAGTGGAGGCCCAGCGGATTGACGTAGAGACAGAACAGGGTCTGGTCACCCTCTCCGGGATGGTCAACAACATTCTGGCCAGGGACCGGGCCGCCCGGGTGGCCAGGACCGTCAAGGGCGTGCGCCAGGTGGTCAACGACATCGAGGTCCAGTATTCCGGACTGACCGACCAGACCATCCGCGAAAGCGTAAAGACCGCCCTGTATCACGATCCGGCCACCGAGTCCTATGAAGTCGAGGTTGCTGTGGAGGATGGGCGGGTGGTCCTGAGCGGCCGCGTTGAATCCCGCCAGGAAAAGGTGCTGGCGGCCACAGTGGCCAAAGGCGTTCAAGGCGTCCGCGAACTGGAGAACCGGATTGAAACAGAACAGCCCGCCGTCCGCAGCGATACAGAGATTCAAAAAGAGATCGAGCAGGCTTTAAAATGGAACGCCCTGGTGGATTCCGGGGCCGTTTCCGTGCGGGTGGAAGACAGGACAGTCTTTCTCAAAGGTCGCCTGGAAAGCGCCGCCGAGAAAAACCAGGTCCTCCAGCAAGCCTGGACCCGAGGCGCTCAGGAGGTCAATATCCAAGAGCTGCAGGTGGTCGTGGGCCAGGAAACAGACGCTGCCGAGCCAGGCATACAGGCCTCGGATCGAACAATCAGCTCGGCCCTTGAGCAAAAGCTCGATGCGCATCCCCGCCTGAAGCAGTCAGCCGTCGAGGTTCTGGTGCAAGACGGCGTGGTGACCCTGTTTGGGGAGACGGAAACGCTCAAGGCCAAGATGGACGCTTCCCTCCTGGCAGGGAACACCTCGGGCGTCTGGCGGGTTACAAACCAGATACGGGTCAGACCGGAAACCATGCCCAGCGATGCCGCCATCGCAGAAAACGTAAAGGCAGCACTCCTGCGGGACCCTTATGTGGAAAAAGACCAGGTCTCCGTGACCGTGGACAACGGACGGGTCACGCTCTCCGGCAAGGTCGATACCGTCTTCGAACGGGGGCAGGCCCAGGATGCGGCCGCCCGGATCAGCGGGGTCATCGCCCTGGACAACAATCTGGCGGTGGCGGGTACGCCCGCCTATCACTTCGATCCCTATGTGGATGAAGACTGGTATTTTGAAGACTATACCTGGGAAACGCCCCCGGCCGCTTCCGCCAAACCGGATTGGGAACTCTATGAAGACATCCGGCAGGAACTCTGGTGGTCTCCGTTCGTGGACAGCCAGCAGGTGAACGTCTCCGTGGACAGCGGTGTGGCCACCTTGAGCGGCGTGGTGGACACCATGGATGAACGGGCCGCAGCCCGGAGCAACGCCTTTGAAGGCGGGGCCATTGCCGTGGAAAACAACCTGACTGTCAAACACGGGCCCAAACCTTTGCAGCATATGAATTAAAAAGGAGAGTCACATGTCCATCTCCAGCAAACACACCCGGCTTGCCGCGGGAATTGTACTGGCCTGCGCCCTGTTCCTGGCCTGCCCCCGGGGGGTAACGGCTTTGACCGTTACCGATCCGGGCATCACTGGAGCGGTTGAAAACGAACTGCGCCACGATCCCGGGGTGGAAGCCCATCGGGTGGATGTGAGCACGGAGCAGGGAGTGGTCACCTTGTCCGGCGTGGTCAACAACATCCTGGCCAAGGAGCGGGCCGCCCGGGTGGCCGAAACAGTCAAAGGCGTGCGCCTGGTGGTCAACGAGATCACGGTTCAGCCTGCTCCGCTCACGGACCAGACCATTCGCGAGTCCGTGAACACGGCCCTGACCATGGATCCGGCCACGGAATCCTACAAGGTCGAGGTGGTTGTGGACGACGGGCGGGTCATTCTCAGCGGGAAGGCTGCCTCGTCCCAGGAAAAGGAACTGGCCGCCACCGTGGCCAAAGGGGTGGCCGGGGTCACGGACCTTGTGAACACTATCGAGGTGAAGCCCCGCGGCGTGCGTACCGATGCCGAAATCAAAGCGGAAATCGAACAGTCTTTGAAATGGAACGCCCTGGTTGATCATGAGTTTATCACTGTGCATGTCCAAGATGGCGAAGTCAGCCTGGAGGGGACGGTGGACAGTGCAGCCGAGAAGGATCAGGCCGTGAGCGAGGCCTGGACCAGCGGGGTGGCTGCAATGGATGCCGAAGCGCTGCTGGTGGAGGTTCCTGAAGAGATCAGCCCGCCGGATCAACGGCCGGATGTCTCGGATCTGGCTGTGGGGCGGGCTGTCAAGCGACGCATGCTCAGTCACCCGCGACTGGAGAGCTTTGAGCTCGAGGTCACTGTGACGGACGGCGTGGTCTCTCTGTCCGGGGCCGTGGACAACCTCAAAGCCAAACGCACCGCCGCAGAGGTGGCTGAAAACACGACCGGGGTGCTGCGGGTCAGGAACTTGATTCGGGTCAGACCGGACAACATGCCGTCGGATGCGGCCATTCACGTGGATGTTGAGGCGGCCCTGTTCCGCGAGCCCTATGTGGAAGCGGACCAGGTAAGCGTTGCGGTGGACAACGGCCGGCTCACCCTCTCCGGTACGGTGGATACCGCGTTTGAACGCGCTCAGGCTGAAGAAGCCGCAGCCAGAGTCAAAGGCGTCATTGCCATTGAGAACAATCTCCTGGTGGACGATGCCGAGGCCTATTACCGGGACCCCTATGTTGATGAAGACTGGAGGTTTGAGGCTGCCCCATCCCGATCCCAACCCGCCGTCTCTGGAAAGAGCGACTGGGAAATCGCCGAGGACATCCGGGAAGAACTCTGGTGGTCTCCGTATGTGGACAGCACCCAGGTCGAGGTGGACGTGGACAACGGTCTGGCCATCCTGAGCGGCACCGTGGATACCATGGAAGAATGGGCCGCGGCCCGGAGCAACGCCTATGAGGGCGGCGCCATAGCCGTGGCCAACAATCTGAAGGTCAGGCACGGCCCGGAGCGGCTGCAGCCGTAATGTTCATACGAGAGATTAACACATTGATATTGTTTTATCTTTCTTTTCCTGACACCAGAAACCTGAAACCAGAAACCAAAAGAAGGAGGTCTGCATGTTTTTTGTACACCAAACACGAGTACTCTTTTCAACACTGATCCTTGTGATCGGTCTGGCCTTTCTGCTTGTTCCGTCCAGCGCCCTGGCCCAGGAAGCGGCGGTGTTCGCCACAACCCTTCTGGATCAGAACATTGAAGACGCGCAAGGGGAAAAAATCGGGGAAGTCGACGATCTGGTCATCAAGCGTAGCGGTCGGGTGAAGAAAATCACCCTGGAAGTCGGCGGATTTATGGATATCGGTGACAAAGTGGTCGCGGTATCCTATAATGACTTCGGCATCGAGGCAAACGGGAATATCACCCTGGACACCTCAGTTGAGCAGTTGAACAAGAAAGAAGAATTCGACTACTATCGAAAGGGGTTTCAGCCGGAATATTACTACTCCCTGCGCTCGCAACGCATGCGTGGCTATCCCCCGGCTCCGGGCTACAGAACTGGCCGGCGCAGCGAAGCCCCTCGTCCGGGTTACCACTATGGCCGCAATTATCCCTATGCCCGGAACGCCTATCCTCCGCCCGAGTATGATACCCGGCAGACCCGGCCCTATGCCGGCCCTCTGTACTACGACTGGGCGATCTCCCCCGCCCGCTTTCTGGCCTCCTCCATCGTGAACCGGGGCCTGGTCACTGAACAGGGAACGGATCTGGGCTATGTCGAAGATCTGCTCATTGATGTGAACAAGAATGTCGAGAAGATCATCGTGGCCTCTGAAGACTACCTGGGCGAGGAGGTCTATGCGGCCATTGACTATGATCCGATCAAGTATAATCCCTACGGCATTGTGCTGGACATGAGCCTGGAAGAGTTCGAAAATCTGCCTGCCTATGCCTATGCCCAGGAAAAGGCGGCGCAAAATCCCTGACCCCGGGAAAGCAATACCGCAAAGGCTCCTGATTGAGCCTGAACAACAAACCGGATACTCTTCCTGCCCTCGGGCAGGAAGAGTATGGGAGAGAACAATGCCCGACAATCAAGGTCAATCCGACAAATTCGAACTGCTCCGCCAACAGGCCGAGACCCTGATCCAGCAGCAACCGGATGAGCATGCGCACATTCCCGGCAACCCTCTGGAACTCATCCACGAGCTGAAAGTCCACCAGACAGAGCTGCGCGTTCAAAACGAAGAACTCCAAGAGGCCCAGCAGGAACTCTCCGAACTGCAGCAGCAGTTTGAAAACCTGTACGAGTTCGCCCCCTGCGGCTATGTGACCTTGAATCCCCAGGGATTGATCACCCGGGCCAACCGGATGGCGGTCAAGCTCCTGGGAACCGAAAAATCGCAGCTCTGGAACATGAGTCTCAGCCGATTCATTGTTCCGGCCTGGGAAAAGCTCTTTTTTGCGGCCCGGCAGCGAGCGGAAAAAAGCGGAGAGAAACAGAGCGTCGAGCTCTTGCTGAAACGGGAGCACAAGTCCCAGATCTGGGTGCTCATGGATATTGAAGCGGGTCAATCCCGGGATCATGAGCCCATGGAATGGCGAGTGGTTCTGGTGGACATCCATGAACGCAAACAGGCCGAAGACATCCTGTGGCGCCAGCAGCGTTCCATCTCCATGAACAAGCGCATTGCCCAGATTTTTTTGATGTCGGATCACGATCAGCTGTTTCCGGATGTCCTGGACGTGCTCCTGGAAATACTGGACAGCCGGTACGGCTATTTCGGCTACATCGATGATGCCGGGGACCTGGTCTGTCCATCCATGACCCGCAGCGTGTATGAGCAATGCCAGATGCCTGACAAGCAGATCGTCTTTCCCCGGGCCGCCTGGAACGGGCTCTGGGGGCGGTCCCTTCTGGAACGCAAGACACAGATGGCTAACAGCGATCTCCAGGTCCCGGATGGACACCTGCCCCTGGAAAACGCCCTGGCCGTTCCCATTCTTCTGCAGGACAGGCTCGTTGGTCAGTTTGTGGTGGCGGACAAGCCCGGGGGATACAACGGCTATGACAAGGAACTCCTGGAAAGCGCCGCCGTGCAGACCGCTCCGATTCTGCAGGCCTACCTGGAGCAAACCCGCCGCAACAGCGAACAGGAAATCCTTGAGAGGCAATTCCGGCAGGCCCAGAAAATGGAGGCCCTTGGAACCCTGGCCGGAGGAGTGGCCCATGATTTCAATAACATTCTTGCGTCCATGATCGGTTTCACTGAACTGGCCCTGGAGGAGACCCCAGGGGACAGTCTTGTATCTGAAAACCTGCGCGAAGTGCTGAGCGCCGGGTACAGGGCCAAGGATCTGGTCAAACAGATCCTGACCATCAGCCGCCGGGAAGAGCAGGCCAAACAGGCGGTGGAGATCAACCTGCTGCTCAAGGAGGCCTTGAAGATGCTCCGCTCCACCATTCCTCCCTCCATTGACATCAGGGAACAGATCTGCGAGGAGCCGCTGCTGATCTGGGCCGACCCCACCCAGATCCATCAGGTTGTCCTGAATCTGGCCACCAATGCCCTGCAGGCCATGAACAATGAACAGGGCCTGCTGGAGATCGATCTGCGGGAGATCAGCCTGGAAGAGGGCGATGACCGGCAGGGGCCGGAACTCAGCCCGGGCCGCTACGCCTGTTTAACCATCCGGGATACCGGCTCCGGAATCCCGGAAGACCAGCTCGATCAGATTTTTGAACCCTATTTCACGACCAAAACACAGGGAACCGGGACCGGACTGGGGCTTTCCGTGGTCCACGGCATTGTCAAATCCCATGGCGGCCATATCGCGGTCTCCAGCGAACCCGGTCAAGGGACGGCCTTTTTCGTGCATTTGCCCCTGACTCGGGAAAAACCAAACATGGTACCCGATCACGAAGAAGCTGCCCGGCCTGTTGACGGAGGCCATATTCTGGTGGTCGATGATGAAACCCCTGTTGTCAAGCTTCTGGAGCAGCGACTCCAGCGTCTGGGCTATACCGTCACCGCCAGGACCGACAGCGAGCAAGCCCTGCAAGCTTTCCGGGATTCCCCGGAGGCCTTTGATCTGATCTTCACGGATTTGGCCATGCCTGAGATGGACGGCAACTCTCTTGCCGCGGCAGCCAAAGATATCCGCGCCGACATACCGGTTCTGATCTGCTCCGGCTACACCAAGCAGGTCGAGGACCTGCAATCGGATGGCAATGTTGACGCTGTGCTCATGAAACCCATTGATTCCGCAGAACTGGCCAAAACGATCAAAAGCGTCCTGGGGGCCTGAGTGTTAGTAATTGGAAATTTGAAATTGGAAATTAGTGAGGCTTTAGAGAACACTCTGCATTTCTGCATTCTTTTCTTGCCACGTTCCAGTTTCTTTAACAAGAACTTCAACTGCTTCGAAGCAACACATTAAAACAGTCTGGGGGCAGTTTATGGATACAGTCGTTGAAGATAGTGCGCTCAGGAATCAAAGCGGCGTTTTCAAAGATCGCCGCGAGGCGGGAGAGCATGTGGCCGGCATGCTGGAACCGGAATTCAAGGGGCTGGACCAGGGTCTGGTTCTGGCCATTCCTTCCGGCGGGGTGCCGATCGGTCTTGCTTTGAGCAAACACCTGCGCCTCGATTTCGACCTGATCATCGCCCGCAAACTGCAGATCCCCGGGAATACCGAGGCCGGCTTCGGGGCCATGGCGTTGGGAGGAGAACCCTTTTTCAACCGGGAATTGCTGGCGGCCCTGCAGCTCACCCAGGATGAAATCCAGGAGCAGACCGAAAAAGTCCGCACGGAATTGACCGTGCGCAACGCCCTGTTCCGGAACGACAGACCCGTCCCTGATGCACACGGCAAGTCTGTGCTCATTGCGGACGACGGCCTGGCTTCCGGGTATACCATGCTGGCCTCCATTGACGCGCTCAAGAAACAAAAGGCGGCCCGAATCGTTGTCGCCGTTCCCACAGCCCCGCGGTCCTCCATCAGCAGGATTGAGCCTCACGCCGATGCGGTCTACTGTGCCAACATCAAGGACGTGCGCTCCTTTGCCGTGGCCGATGCCTATCAAAACTGGCGGGACCTGAGCCGGGAAGAGGTCATGGACATGCTGCGCAAGAACACCGTCGGCCAGTGAGGCATCGGTTCATCTCATATGAAACTTCAGACTTTTTTGAACCAAAGGGCGTGACAGAATGAACATCGAACGTTCGACGTTCAAATTCTTGCCTCTGTAGGAAAAGCCATTGACAGTGAAAGTTTCTCCACTGATCAAATTGGCAGTCGTATATTATCATAAAATCGAATAATTATGTGTCAGTTTTGCCAGCGGCAGGGCTAACATAGAAAACAAGAAAATGTGTTGCTCCGAAGCAGTTGAAGTCCTTGTCATAGAAATTCGAAATTGGAAATTGGAAATTTGATGAGGCGTAATAAAACGCTCTGCTTTTCTGCATTCTTTTCTTGCCAATTTCCAATTTCTAATTTCCAATTTCGAATTTCTGCAGGAGGCCGCGCCTTGATCGGCAAAATACACGCTTTTTTCCGAGGGTTTCGCAAGAAACTGTCCAGAAGCGAATGGTCGCTCAACCTCCTGAATCTCCCCTCGTCTCCGGAAGCCGCGGTGGAACCCGGAGTGGTCATGCTTCAGGTGGACGGCCTTTCCTGGATCCAGGCGCAAAAAGCCCTGGACAGGAACAGTCTGCCGTTTCTCAAGGGCCTCCTTGCCCAGCACACCTTTCAGCTCCTGCCCCTGTATTCCGGCCTGCCGTCGACCACCCCGGCCGTGCAGGGCGAGCTGTTCTTCGGCCGGAAAACCGCGGTGCCCGCCTTTGAATTCGTCGACAGGAAAGAAAACAGGCGCTTCGCCATGTATGCAGCCGAAGCCGCCGAGCACACGGCCCGTAAGCTGTCGGCCGCCGGTGAACGGCCTTTGCTGACCGGCGGAAGCTCCTATGCCAATGTCTATATCGCGGGTGCTGCAGAAGCCAGGTATTGCGCCCAGACCATGAATCTTCAATCCCTGCTGCGCTCCACTCATCCCCTGAAGCTTCTGTTCATCGTCCTGCTCCATCTGCCGAAGTTTTTCCGGATATTCGGGGTGGCCGGCCTGGAGGTGCTGCTCGCGGTGAGCGATTTTTTCCGGGGGATTGTCTCCGGCAAGAATCTGGGCAAGGAGCTGAAATTCATTCCCACCCGGGTTTTTATCTGCATCATGCTCCGGGAGTTGATCCGCTTCCGGGTCAAAATGGATCTGGCCAGAGGCGTACCCGTGGTGCATGCCAATCTCATGGGCTACGACGAACAGGCCCATCGCCGCGGGCCGGATTCACACTTCGCCCACTGGACCCTCCAGGGCATCGACGGGGTGATCAAAGACATCTACCGCACGGCCCTCCGCTCCGATTGCCGGGCCTATCGCCTGCTGGTCTACTCCGACCACGGCCAGCAGTTCGTGAAGAGCTACCCCTATGAAACAGGCCGCTCAGTGGAGCAGGCCGTGCAGGACGTCGCGTTCAGGCGCGGACTGATTGCAGCCCCCCGGTCCCTGTCCCTGCAATCGGAGATCGAAACCGTGTATCTCCGGGCCAGGGACCTGCTGTTTCAATTGCGCAGTCAGACCCGAGTGCACAGGGCAGCTCCAGAGCAGGCCCAGCAACAGCTCGCGGTGACCACCATGGGTCCGGTAGGACATGTCTATCTGCCGCAACCGGTGTCCGGACAGGAACGCCGCCAGTTCGCCCGGGAGCTTGTGCAGGAGGCGGAAATCCCCCTGGTTCTGTACCAGGACGCCGAAGGGGTGACGGCCTGCACCCATCAAGGGTGTTTTGACCTGGAAACCGATGCGGCCGAGGTTCTTGGCAGCAGCCATCCCTTTCTCCAGGACGCCGCAACAGATCTCATACAGCTCTGCCGGCATGAACACGCCGGCGATCTTGTCCTCTCCGGCTGGTCTCACCACCAGACCCCGCTGTCCTTTTCCATTGAAAGCGGGGCGCATGGCGGACCCGGCTTTGAAGAAACCCGGGGTTTTGTGCTTTTGCCGAACATGATCCATGAGGAGCGCCCTTTTCTGCGCCCCCTGGATCTCCGGGCGCATGTCCTGGATCTGCTTCACGTCGGACGCCGCAGGTCCCGGCCCCCTGCCGCGCAAAAGCATGGGCCCGGCCTGAAGGTGCTCACCTACAACATTCACAGCTGCCGGCATATGGACGGCAAGGTCCATCCACAGAAAACCGCTGAAACCATCCAGGCCTTTGATGCCGATCTCATCGCCCTTCAGGAGGTGGATCACTGCAAGCAGCGGAGCAGCGGCCTGGATCAGGCCCGCTACCTCGCTGAGTTTCAAGATTTGGAGTACAGTTTTTTCCCGGTGCACACCTCAGGATCGGAGCAGTACGGCCTGGCCCTGTTGAGCCGGTATCCGATCCTCGAAATGAAGCAGGACCTGCTCCCGGGTGAAGCCAACCGCCCCGCCCGGGAACGGCGCGGGGCCATGCTGGCCCTGATCGAATCCCCCTGGGGTGAGTTCCGGGTGGTGAATACCCATCTGGGCCTCGGGGTCAAAGAGCGGCGCCTGCAGATGGACTGCCTTCTCGGCCCGGACTGGCTGGGAGGACTGTCCCCGAAGACGCCCCTGCTCTTCTGCGGAGACATCAATGCCGGAGCCCGATCCAGGGTGTATCGGAGCCTGGCCGGCCGGTTGCGTGACGTGCAGGTTCCCGCCCAAAAAACAGGCTATCCCAAAGCGACTTTTTTTTCCTTCTATCCTGTGCTACGCTTGGATCACATTTTTGTCAGCCGCCACTGGAAGCCGCTCCAGGTCCTGGTTCCCACTGACCCGGAAACGAGACGGGTCTCGGATCATCTTCCGGTCTATGCCGAACTGCAGATCAGGAGCGAGACCCCTCCTGGGAACGCTCCAGCAGTCGGAGCCTGACTGTTGCGCTTGAACAGGATTTTTTATTGAAAATCAGGGCGCTCAATTGCATGGAGGAAACAGACATGCCTGGTGAACTTGAGTACACGGTTGAGCGCCTGCAGGCTCAGATCGAGGATCTGTTTGAAACCCATCCCGATGTCTCAGCCCGGTATCCAACCCTTCCCGGACTCATTGCCCGGCTCAGACAAGCGGCGGAAGACAGCCAACAAGCAGAAGCAGAGGCCCGCCGCCGGGCCGGCGAGCTCACAGCCGCTCTCAACTCCGCCGCCATTCCCGCTGTGCTCTACAATCAAGACCATACAATCGCCCACCTCAATCCGGCCGCGGAAAAGCTCATCGGCTTTTCCCTGTCTGAGGTCCAAACCCTGCCTGCTGAGGAGCGGATCAAGCATTTCAGGATACGGCGGCTGGACGGCAGCCCGATTCCTGTGCAGGAGCTGGTGGGATTTCGGGCGCTTTGCGGGGAGACCATTGTCAAAGAGGAATTCCTGTTTTATCCCAAAGACAGCCAAGAACCCCTTCATGTCCTGACCCATGCAGCTCCCATCCGCAATGACCACAATGAGATCACCGGGGCGGTGCAGACCATCACAAACATAACAGACCTGATTCAGGCCCAGGAGGCGGCCAAGGCCGCCAGCCAGGCCAAGAGCGAATTTCTGGCCAACATGAGCCACGAGATCCGGACCCCTTTGAACGGGGTCAAAGGCATGATCGAGCTGGCGGACAAACAGGCCGAGCAGACGACCGTCAAAAAATTCCTGGAGCTGGCCAGGCAATCCGCCGATCATCTCATGGTCATCATCAACGACATCATTGACATCTCCAGGATCGAGTCGGACAAGGCAAAGCTCACCCCGGCCCCTTTTTCCCTGCGCGACTGCCTCAAGGCCACCTTCTTTCCCCTCCGCACCCTGGCCCGGGAAAAGGGGATTGATTTCAAGACCCGGGTCAGTTCAGACCTGCCCGATGCCTTGATCGGCGATGCCAGCCGGCTGCGGCAGGTTTTGGAAAACCTCATCGGCAACGCCCTGAAATTCACGCATGACGGCCGGGTGGAGGTGACGGTGGAACGCCGGGATAGCTGGTCCGGACCTGATAAAGCTGCCCTGCTGTTTACCATCCTGGACACCGGCATCGGCATACCGGACGAGGATCAGGCAACTCTGTTCGAGCCTTTTGAGCAGGGTCATAAACAGACCCCTCATCAATACGGCGGCTCCGGCCTGGGGCTGGCCATCTGCAAGCATTACGTGCATATGATGAACGCCACTCTCGCCTTTTCCAGCAGTCAGGGCGCGGGCACCACCTTTTATCTTGCCGTGAGTTTTGCCCTGGATACACAAATCCGTTCGGAACCTCCCAGCGGACAGAACCCTACCCAACAGTCCGCTCTCCGCATCCTGGTGGCTGAGGACAGCCGGATGAACCAGATCTACATCCGGGAACTGCTGCAGGAACTCGGCCACAGCGTGGTCATGGTCGAAGACGGCCGGCAGGCCCTGGATGCGTTGGCTCAAGAGCGCTTCGACCTGGTGCTCATGGATATCCGCATGCCCGAATTGGACGGGGAAGCCGCCCTGCGCATCATCAGGCAGGATCCCCCGGCCGGGGTGGACCCGCACATCCCGGTCATCGCCCTGACTGCCTATGCCCTCAAAGAAGATGCAAAACGGCTTCTGGGACAGGGTTTTGACTGTCACCTGCCCAAGCCCATTGACGAAGAATCCCTGCAGCAGGCCCTGCTGGAGGCGGTTCCCTGAATCTCGAAGCAATCTGAGTCCGCAGGCCAAATGTACGACTCAGAAACCGCAGCAGGCTCTTGCCTCATCTCACCGAAAACTCACCGTTGAAAGAACCTCTTTAACTGGTAGCCTTGAAGAAAGGGTTCATTCTGCTCTGCCTGTATTGAGCGGATTGACCCGGATTTGACATGTGCAAACGTGTCTGCGGCGACTCATGCAAGGCCTTCTTTGAAAAGGCCTGAGGGAGGAATTCTGCATGACCGCCGCTTGCACAAACCAAAGGAGGGTTGTGAGTATGATCGCGACAACGAATCTTGCAAGAACAGACGAAGAGGTCAAGACATCAGTGGTCAACGAACTGAACTGGGACACCCTGGTGGATGCCTCCAAGGTCATGGTGCAGGTGAACAACGGGATCGTCACCCTGACCGGAACGGTTCCCACCAACAGGGCGCGCAGCGCGGCCGGTACCGACGCCTTGAGCGTGCTGGGCGTCCTGGAAGTGGACAATCTGCTGACGGTTGAGCTGCCGAGCGTTCCCCCCATGCCAAGCGATGAAACCATCAGGAGCAACGCCGAAGACACCCTGGAATGGAACGCCGTGGTGGATGCGGCCAATATCGGGGTGGCAGTGGACGGAGGTGTGGTCACCCTGACCGGAACGGTCCCCACTCACTGGGAAAAGACCGAGGCGGAAGAGATCGTCGGAGTGTTGCGCGGGGTGATTCTGGTGAAGAACGATCTGGCCGTCGTGCCCACGGAAGACGTCTCCGACGAAATCATCGCAGAAGAAGTGGTTGATGCCCTGGAGCGGAATGTCCTGGTGGATGCCGAGAAAGTGGATGTCTCCGTCAGCCGGGGCACGGTCACCCTGCAGGGCGAAGTTCCCTCAGGGGCGGCCCGTATTGCGGCCTTTCGAGCGGCGAGCCGCACCGCCGGCGTGCTCTTCGTCCAGAACAACCTCAAGGTCCGGCCCTGAATCCACAAGGTAATGCCAGGTATCAGCGTGGCCGGCGGCCACGCTGATACATAATTATTTGAAATAAAAAATATTATTTAATTGTATTCGTAGGCAGATGGTGAATTTTCTCATTGCCAGTTTGTTCGAGTCACAGTTCCAAGTATTGATCAACGCTCGTCATTGCGAGCGTAGCGAAGCAATCTTTCAGAAAAGCCTCTTGTCAGCCCTGCCGCTGGTCGCAGACATCCAGTTTGATCGAAAAAGAAACGAGACTTTTTGAACCAAAGGGCTTGACAGAATGAACATCGAACATCGAACGTTCAAATTCTGCCTGAAGGTCCCTGCTCAGTGCTTCTCCGCTTATACTTTGCTTATCATTGTGCTACGAATCAAGTACATGAAAAGAATTGAGGTCCACAGATCACACTGATTGACACAGATGATCAGAAAGAAGATAGAGTTATTCTTTTTACCCTTGGGAATAAGCCCCCAAGGGAAAAGGGATCAGCCTCCGGCGGGTAAATACAGCCCTCCCCGATGTCGGCCACAGGCCTGACATCTTTCCTTGCGGCTATTGCCGCAAGGAAAAAGAAAGTTCTTCATCGGTGTCAATCTGAGTCATCTGTGGACAATAATCTGCTTACTTTGATTTTCAAAGTATCAACGGAAGACGACCCCCTGGTCTCTATTGCAATAAAAGTCCAAAGCTGGCTCCGCCCGCAACCCAAAGGTTCCAGCTTTACTTCGTAATTTGAAATTCGAAATTGCCCGGCTTCGCTCAGAAGCTTCCGTCTTCGTTTGAGAGCTACGACGTGACAAGTCGCCGCGGCCAGTGGGAAAGTGGCAAGAAAAGAATGCAGAAAAGCAGAGTGTTCTATTACGCCTCATCAAATTACCAATTTCTAATTTCCAATTTCCAGTTTCTATGACTCAGTATATCGTCTCCTTCCCATCAGAATCAGCTGCCCAAACACAAAAGGCAGCAGGCTCATTCCCAGCAAGAGCAGCCAGCCGTTCCAGTCCGGATTCCGTGTTTTCAGGACGTCAGAGAGACCGGGCATAAAGACCGCAGCCAAAAGCAACACAGAGCACATGACAATCGAACCCAGTATATAGGGATTCTTGATGATATCGTTTTCAAAGAACGTTGTGTCCGGGCTGCGCAGATTATACACAAACCACAACTTGGAAAATCCCAGGGTGAGGAAAGACACGGTCACCGCCTGCAGAGGCTCGAAATCCAGTCCATAAAACGCAACAGCCAGACTGCCCAGGACCGAGACGGCCACCAGTGCGGCCCAGCCGGCCACTGCACTCCAGTGTCCACGGGTCAAGACCGGTTCGGATTGCGGCCTGGGTTTGCGCTGCATCATGTTCGGCTCCCCTTCCCCCATGCCCAGGGCAATGGCTGGAAAGACATCGGTGATCACGTTGAGATAGAGAATATGCAGGGGCAGGAGCGGGATGGGGAGGCTGGAAAAGCCGCCGGCTGCTGAAGCCGCGGCCACGGCCATGACTTCCGCCACATTGGTGCAGAGCATGAACATCACTGATTTGCGGATATTGCTGAAGATGATCCGGCCCTGCCGGACGGCCGCCACAATCGAGGCAAAGGCGTCATTCTGCAGGACCATGTCCGACACCTGACGGGCGGCATCAGTGCCGCGCCGGCCCATGGCCACCCCGATGTCCGCCTTTTTCAGAGCCGGTGCATCGTTCACCCCGTCTCCGGTCATGGCCACCGTCTGCTGCTCCTCCTGAAAAAGCGTGACCAGATGGAGTTTTTGCTCCGGACCGACCCGGGCAAAGACTTCGGTTTCCATAATGCGCCGCCGCTCCTCCGGAGACAGGGTCTTTGGATCTTTGAGGTCCCGGCCGTGGAGAATCCGGGGATTTTCAGACTGGACCAGACCGGTTTGGCGGGCAATGGCCCCGGCTGTGGCCGGCTGGTCCCCGGTGACCATGACCACCCTGATGCCGGCTGCCTGGCATTCGGCAAGCGCCTGTTGGACATCCTGACGCGGCGGATCGAACAGGCCGATGAGCCCCAGAAAGCGCAGGCCGCTATAGGCCTCTTCCTCCAGGGATCGGGCTGTCTTATCGGCGAGGGCCAGAACCCGCAGTCCCTGTGCAGCCAGATGCTCGGCCTGTTCGTTCCATATCCGGCGCTGTTTATCATCCAGGGAGGCTTCAGTGCCTTCAAAATCCTGAACAAAGCGCTCACACACATCAAGCACCCGGCTCGGCGCCCCTTTGACCGCGATTTCCAGTCCCTGGTCGCTGCGGTGATAGGTGGCCATCATCATCTGTTCAGGGTCAAAGGGGATTTCCTTTTCCTCGGGTTTCTCCCGGAGCAGGCGGCTGCGCTCCAGACCGAAGATATGTCCGCTTCGCAGCAGGGCGGTTTCCGTGGGATCCCCCTGCTCTTCATCCGGAATGTCGTCGTTGTCTAAGTCCTGCAGGGAAGCGTTGCTGCACAGGACACCGACTTCAATGATGCGGCGAAGCCAGGAATTCTCCGCTCCCCCCTCTCCCTGGACCGATCTTGCGGTCTCATCGAGTTCAAAGACTCCCCCGGGGGTGCTGATCCGGCGCAGGGTCATCTGATTTTCAGTCAGGGTGCCGGTTTTGTCGGTAAAGATGACCCGGGTGGCTCCCAGGGTCTCCACCGCCGGCAGCTTGTTGATCAGGACGCTGCGCCGGGCCATGAGCTGCATGCCCCGGGCCAGGGCCAGCGTGGCCACAATCGGCAGGCCTTCCGGTATAGCGGCCACCCCCAGGGCGATGGCGGTTTCGATCATGCGGGCCGGATTCTGGCCGGCCAGCAGTCCCACCGCCGCAATGATTACGGCAAGGCTCAGGGTGATCCAGGCCAGACGGCGGCCCAGCTGGTCCAGACGTTTCTGGAGGGGGGTGGATTCTTCCTCGGCGCTTTCGGCCAGAGCGGAAATGCGTCCCAGTTCAGTCTGCATTCCCGTTGCCACCACAACCCCTTTCCCTGATCCTTCGGTCAGGGTGGTGCCTTTGTAGAGCATGCAGCTCCGGTCGGCCAGGGCGGCCTCGGCATCCACCGGATCGACGGATTTGCGCACCGGAAGGGATTCACCGGTCAGGGCCGATTCATTGACCCGCAGGGTGTTGGATTCGATCAAGCGGATATCCGCGGGAACCAGGTCGCCGCCTTCAAAGATAAGGATGTCCCCGGGAACGAGCAATTCCGCATCCAGCTCCTGCTCTGCGCCTTGCCGGCGGATGCGGATGGTGTCCCCGCCCATGGCCCGGAGGGCTTCCATGGACCGGATGGCTTTGTATTCCGTAAAAAAGCCGATGCCGGCATTGACCAGCAGGACGGCCGCGATGGCCAATCCTTCGGCCCAGTGCTGGAAGGTAAAGGCAATGCATCCGGCAATGACCAGAACAATGATGACCATGCTCTTGAACTGATCCAGAAAAATCCACCAGGCGCTCCGGGTCTTGGCTTCCCTGAGCGTGTTGGAACCGAACTGTTCCAAACGCCGGTCGGCCTCACTCCGGCTCAGTCCGTTTTTGGGATCGGTCCCGAAGCCCTGAAGGACCTGGTCCACTGATTTGGTGTGGGCTTGTTCCGAGGTCTCATTTCCCCTCTCCGAGGCCTGACTCTCCTGTTTGGGCATGGCAATTCCAATTGTTTGTCCCGGGTTGAATCGTATCGCTGATCCGATATTTCCTTGATTAGCACAGGCCAAGTCTCCCTTCAAGGCAAAGCAGTCTGCATTCGGGAAAATCCCCGAAAAATACCCTTTTCTCTCTCTTGATCCGGTCCCGTATATGGGTCATACTGTAAATTCATTCAGACTTTGTGCCTTCTTTAAACGTTTCAGCGAATCTCTGTCCTAGACAACAAGACAGTGTGTTGCTCCGAAGCAATTGAAGACCTTGACGAATATGGTTCACTGTGAACCCTCGGGTTGCGGGCGTAGCCGGCTGTGGAGCAGTATATGCCACTTGTCCATCGATGAAAGGAGCAGACGATCATGAGACCGCGAGAGTACCTCCAAAACGGTGACGGACTGGTTCTTGTGGATGTCCAGAACGATTTCTGCCCGGGCGGGGCTCTGGCCATCGAAACCGGTGATCAGGTCGTCCCGGTCCTGAACAAATGGATCCAGGCCGCTCTTGACAGGGACATCCCGGTGTATGCCTCCCGGGACTGGCACCCGCAGGGGCATGTCAGTTTCAGCAGCGAAGGCGGTCCCTATCCTCAGCACTGCCTGCAGGATTCCCCGGGGGCCGAATTCCATCCCAACCTGGTGCTGACGGCAAATGTGATCAAAATCACCAAAGGAACCCGGTTCGATCAGGATCAGAATTCGGTTTTCGACGAGACCGGCTTCAAGGCGAGGCTGGAGCGGGACAGGGTGCACAGGATCTGGGTCGGGGGCCTGGCCCGGGACATCTGCGTGCTGAACACAGTGCTGGATGCCCGATCCTACGGCCTTGAGGTCAAGCTGTTAAAGACCGCCACCCGGGCCGTGAGTCCGGAAGGGAGCCGGCAGGCCCTGGAACAAATGCGCGAAGCCGGTGCGGATATTGTGGACGGCAGCGATTACGGATTCTAAGAACTTGCATGGGGAGCAATCCTATGAAAAACAGTTCCATGGCCCTGCTCACGGACCTGTATGAATTGACCATGGCGGAGACCTATTTTCAGGAAAAGATGTTCGAACCAGCCACCTTCAGCCTGTTTATCCGGAAATACCCTCCCCACAGAGGCTATTTCATCAGTGCCGGACTGGAAGAAGTCCTGTCCTATCTGGAATCCTTTGCCTTCAGCCAAAGCGATCTGGATTATCTGGAAACAACTGAGCTGTTTACCTCGGATTTTCTGCATTACCTGCATGCCCTGCGCTTCGAAGGTCAGGTGCACGCCGTTGCGGAAGGCCGCCTGTTTTTCCAGGACGAGCCTGTCCTGGAAGTCACCGCGCCGATCATTCAGGCCCAGATTGTCGAGACTTTCATCATCAACAGCATCAACTTCGAGGTCCTGCTGGCCACAAAGGCCTCCCGCTGCGCCCGGGCCGCTCAGGGTCGGGGATTGATCGATTTCTCCCTGCGCCGGACCCAGGGGCCGGAGGCCGGCCTGCGGGTAGCCAGAAACGGCTATCTGGGGGGCTTGGACGGCACGAGCAACGTCCTGGCCGGAAAAACGTTCAACATCCCCATATCCGGAACCATGGCCCATTCGTTTGTAACCAGTTTTGATCAGGAGCTGGAGGCGTTCCGGGCCTTTGCCCGGACCTATCCTGAAAACACCGTTCTGTTGATCGATACCTATGACACCCTGGCCGGGGCGGAAAATGCCGTGCGCATCGCCCGGGAGATGGCCGATCAGGGCCGGCAGCTCAAGGGAGTCCGTCTGGACAGCGGGGATATGGCCGAACTGAGTCGACAGGTCAGGGACCTGTTTGACCGGGAGGGCTTTCCCGAGGTCAAAATCTTCGCCAGCGGCGGCTTTGACGAATACAAGATCCAGGAGGTGATCCGCCGGGGGGCCAGAATCGACGCTTTCGGCGTGGGAACCAAAATGGGCGTATCCGCGGACGCCCCTTACGCGGATATTGCCTATAAGCTGGTCAAATACGCCGGGCATCCCGTACTCAAGCTCAGTTCCGGCAAAAAGACCCTGGTGGATGAAAAACAGATCTTCAGAACGACTGAGAACGGGCAAGCGGTCCGGGATACCATTGCCCTGCGTCAGGAAACGTGCGAGGGCGAACCTCTGCTGCAGGAGGTCATGCACGCCGGCCGCCGTCGGTTTCGGCCCGAGCCCCTCCGGGATATTCGACAGCGCTGCCAGGCGGAACTGCAGCAACTGGATGACGCCTACACAGCCCTGTTTGATCCCGCGGAGTATCCGGTTGACCTGAGCCCGGGGCTGCAAAAACTGCAGGCCGAGGCGGTTCATGCGGTCAGGGAGCGGGAGTTGGGGGAGAGCTGATATTTTCCGGGGGCTTCCATTGGTTTGATGCCTATGCGCCTCCTTTGCGCTTGACCCGCTTGTCGTCAGGGATGTCGCAATGGAACCCCCGGAAAATATATATCTATACGGTTGAAATGCATCCCAAGGTTTCGAAATGTCGAGCAGGCAAAACTTCAAGGAGCAGAACATGCAACGACAAGACTATATTGAGCAGATTGAAGGCAGAATCGCGGACTTGAACGCCAGATTGGAAAAACTGCAGCTGCAGGCCAAACTGGCGGAGATGGAATACAGAGAGGATGTCCAGGCCCAGATCGACCGCTTCCAGGCCAGACGGGACGAACTGTCCGAAACCCTGGAAAAACTGCAGAAAGCCGGTGAAGACGCCTGGGAGGAGCTCCGCACAGGCGCGGAACTCGCCCTGGAATCCATGAAGGATGCCCTGCAGAAAGCGAAATCCCGGTTTGAATCATGAAAACGATCGGAATCTTGACCAGCGGAGGTGATGCACCGGGCATGAACGCCTGCATCAGGGCGGCCGTGAGGGCGGCGAAGGCCCAGGATATGGATGTTGTGGGCATCCATCGCGGCTTTGCCGGTCTCATCACTGATGAGACGCAAATCCTCGACCGGCGGACCGTGGCCAACATCATCCACCTGGGCGGGACCATTCTGGGTACGGCCCGCAGTGAGGAATTCAAGACCAAACAGGGCCGGGAAAAAGCCTCCCTGACCATCCAGCGGCACGGCCTGGAAGGTTTGATCGTTATCGGCGGCGAAGGGTCCTTTCAGGGGGCGACCCTGCTCCAGAAAGAGTACGGTCTGAAAATTCAGGGCATTCCCGGCACCATTGACAACGATGTCTTTGGCACCGATCAGACCATCGGCTTTTACACCGCTGTGAACTGCGCCCTGGAAGCCGTCGACAGAATCAGGGATACGGCCGTGTCCCACGAACGGCTGTTTTTTATCGAGGTCATGGGTCGCAACACCGGATTCATCGCCCTGGAAAGCGGCATCAGCGGAGGAGCCGAACAACTGGTCATTCCGGAAGAGCCCATGAGCACGGATGAACTCTGCGCCCGCCTGAAAAAAAGCTTCAGTCTGGGCAAGAAAAGCGCCATTGTTGTTGTCTCCGAAGACGGCCGCCCCGGGCACAGTGTCGATCTGGCCAGAAGCGTGGAAAAAAACACGGGCTTTGAAACCAAGGTCTGTGTTCTGGGGCACTTGCAGCGCGGCGGAGCCCCTACGGCCCGGGACCGAACCCTGGCCGGCAAGCTGGGCGTGGCCGCCGTGAATGCGCTTTTTGAGGGAAAATCCGGCTTGATGTCCGGCATCATGCAGGGACGGATCGCCCTCACCCCGCTGCACCATACCTGGGAGCGACAGAAGACATTGGATCCGGAGCTCAGAGGCCTCATGCGCGTTCTCTGCGACTGATATCCACAATCAGGCGGCCTGATTGTGGATACACTCCATTTGAAGGAGCGCTGTGGCTTGGAGGATATTTATGGACAGCAAAGACGAACAGCAACTTATTGAACCAGGTCATGGCCTTCATGTTGAACATGAAGATTCGACCATTGGTTTTCTCCACCGGATCATCCGCATTGCGGTAAAGGTCCTGGCTGTTTTGATGGTCATGGTCATCCTCTGGGGCATCGGCGATGTTGTCTATATGCTGTATCAACAGGTTTTGGCCCCGCCCTTTCTGTTGCTGAATATCAATGATATTCTGGCGACGTTCGGCTCGTTCCTGGCCGTCCTCATCGCCATTGAGATATTCGTCAATATCAGTCTCTATTTAAGTTCCAATGTCATCCCGGTTCGACTGGTCATAGCCACAGCGCTCATGGCAATTTCACGAAAGGTCATTATTTTCGATTTTACTGAAATATCACCGGAATACGTGTACGGATCCGCAGTGGTCATCTTTTCCCTGGGTCTCACCTACTGGCTCATTACCCGGCGCTGAGGTCTCGTGTTCAACATTTTTGGAAGAAGGATGTTTCATGTTCGGCAAGCGCTTTAAGTTGTTCACCCTGTTCGGTTTCGATGTAAGTATCGACATGAGCTGGCTGCTCATCGCCTTTCTGGTGACCTGGTCCCTGGCCTCGGGGTTTTTCCCGCAGCAGTATCCGGATCTGTCCAGGCCAACCTACTGGATCATGGGCGGTCTGGGAGCCATTGGCCTGTTTCTGTCCATCATTTTCCATGAGTTCTGGCATTCCATCCTGGCCAGAAGCTACGGCATGCCCATGCACGGCATCACCCTGTTCCTCTTCGGTGGGGTGTCCGAAATGCATGACGAGCCGCCCAATGCCAAAGTCGAGTTCCAGGTGGCGGTTGTCGGTCCGATCTCGAGTGTTGTTCTGGGCTTCATCTTTGCCGGGCTTCTCCAGATCGGCCGGCAATGGGGCTGGCCGGCCCATGTCAACGGACTGATCGGCTATCTGGCCCTGATCAACTGGATTGTCGCGGTGTTCAACCTGCTCCCGGCTTTCCCCCTGGATGGGGGACGCATTTTGCGCGCCGCGATCTGGAAATGGAAAGGCGACCTGCGTCAGGCCACAAAAACGGTCTCCACAGCCGGCGGATTTTTCGGGATTGCCCTGATTGTCCTCGGTCTGCTGAACATGCTCACCGGGAGCATTGTCGGGGGAATGTGGTATGTGATCGTCGGCCTGTTCATCCGCGGCGCCGCCCACATGGGCTACCGGCAGCTTCTCCTGCGCCGCGTCCTGCAAGGCCGGAAGGTTGCCCGACACTTGCGGGAAGAGCCGGTAACCGTCCCCTCCTCCCTGACCGTCAGGCAACTGGTGGAAGAGTACATGTACAAGTACCACTTTAAAATGTTTCCGGTGGTGGACAACGGCCGCCTGCAGGGCTGTGTCACCAGCAAGGACGTCAAGGGCCTGGATCGCGAAGAATGGGACCGGCGCACCGTTGTCGAACTGGCTTCCGGCTGTTCCGGAGAAAACACCGTGAGCAGCGACACGGACATGATGGAAGCCATGGACATCATGAACCGTACCGGGAACAGCCGGCTGATGGTGGTTGACCAGGGAAAGCTGTCAGGGGTCATCGCCATGAAGGACATCATGGCCTTTCTCTCCACCCGCCTGGAGCTGGAAGGGGAAGAGGGGTGGCAGGAGGCATAGGGCAGAGAGCATGGGGCATGGAGCAGAGAGTTGAAGATGAAGAGCAAAAAAAACGTCGAACGTTCGACGTTCATCCATTTATTCCCCTCGACCCCCTCTTCACCAATTTCCAATTTCTAATTTCCTGCTTACCCTTCCCTTTTCCATGCCCGCTACTCTCTACTTTCTTCTCTCTGCCCTCTGCCCTCTGCTTCTTCCCCCATCAGCTCCTGCATTTTTCGGGCGTTGTCCACGGCAGCCCCGGCATCGGTATTGTCGAAAAAAACATACACGCTGTTCCCGGCCTTGCGCCGGGACTGCAGCCATTCCGCCCATTGTTCGAGTTCCTGGTCGGAGTAGTTTGACGAATAGGTTTCCGGGCGGCCATGGAGTCGGACATAGACCAGTCCGGCGGTGACTTGATCCCAGCGCGGCCATTTTCCGGCATCAGAGATGCAGGAGCCGAGCCCGAGATCGTTCAAGGCCTGGACGGTTTCATCCCGGAACCAGGATTCGTCCCTGAATTCCAGGACATGGTCCACCTGGGGCCAGTCCTGCAGGCTCTCTCCAAAGGAGCGCACCAGATCCGGATCAAAGGACAAGGAAGCAGGCAGCTGCCAGAGCACGACCTTCAGCTTGTCGGCCATCGGCTCGAGGTTGCTCCGTTGTTTGCCGACGGAGTCCGGATCCGGCTTGAGCTTTTTGGTGTGGCTGATGTAGCGGCTGCCCTTGACGGCGAACCGGAAATCATCAGGGGTCTTGTCGTTCCATCCTGCCACGGTGGATTCCTTGAGCAGGCGGTAAAAGGTGGCGTTGACCTCCACGGCATTGAACACCGTGGCATAGTGGGACAGCCAGTCTTTCTGCTTAACGCCCTGGTAGAATCCCTCTTTCCAGACTTTGTAATTCCAGCCCGAGGTTCCGATCAAACAGTGGGAAGACATGATTGACTCCTAATAAATGAACGTCGAACATTCGACGTTCAAAATCTGGTTCTGCAAAGAATGAACATCGAACATTCGACGTTCAAAATCTGAATCGGCACTACCCTTCCAGCATCATCATCGCCAGATCCGCCACCCGGCAGGAATAGCCCCATTCATTGTCATACCAGGCCATGATGGTGATCAGATTTCCTTCCTGGACCCGGTTGAAGCCGGGATCGATTATGGCGGAATGCGGATCGCCGATATAATCCGAAGAAACCAGAGGTTCTTCGGAAAAATCCAGTATGCCCTGCAGTTCGGATTTGGCTGCCGAGCGCAGGGCATCGTTCAAGATGTTCAGATTGGTATGATTGGCAACCAGGGCGGTGAAATCCACAACCGAGACCGTGGGCACCGGGACACGCATGGAATAGCCCTCAATCCGGCCTTCAAGCTCGGGGATCACCAGGCCGACGGCCTGGGCCGCCCCGGTTGTGGTGGGAATGATGTTGTGGGCGGCCGCCCTGGCCCGTCTGGGATCTTTGTGCGGCAGATCCAGAATGCGCTGATCATTGGTATAGGCGTGCACCGTGCACATGGTCCCTTTTTCTATGGTGAAATGCCGGTGCACGATTGCAGCGATCGGGGCCAGGCAGTTGGTGGTGCAGGAGGCATTGGAAACAATATGATCGTTTTGCGGATCATAGGATTTTTCATTGACCCCGAGAACCAGGGTCTTGTCTACGTCCTTTCCCGGGGCGGTGATGATTACCTTTCTGGCCCCGCCTTCCAAATGGGCCCTTGCGGACGGACCGGTTCGAAAGATGCCTGTTGATTCAATCACAATATCCACCCCCATCTCCCCCCAGGGGATCCGGCGGGGATCGGTCTCGGAAAAATTGCGGACGTTCCAGTTGCCGATCCGCATATGGTCCCCTTCAGTCTGGACCGTTTCCTGAAACCGTCCATAGGTGGTGTCGTATTTCAGAAGACGGGCGTTTTTTTCAGCGTCGAACAGATCATTGACCGCCACCAGTTCCAGGCGTTCGGGATAGCGTTCATACATGGCCCGGGTGACCTGCCGTCCGATCCGTCCAAAGCCGTTGATTCCAATTTTAATGCTGGACATGGTGTTTTCTCCTTGCACCTATCGTATGCTCGAGTTGTTTCCTGCTTGCACTGCCTGTTTCCGCTAGAGGCCGGAATTGCCGCTTGTGAAAATTTGAGATGTTCACGGGGAGCTCAATCTTCAAACAGCTGATAGGCGTATTGGCTGAAGAGTTCGTGCTCGTATTTTATCTTATTGTAATCATAAGCATTTTTTATAGCTAAGGCGCAGACCTCGGCCATGGCGTTGGCGAATTCAATTTCATCGTCGCTGAATCCCCGCTCCGTATCCAAATAAACCCTGAGGACTCCGATGCTTTCTTTGCCCAGCAGCTTCAGCGGCACGGCCAGAACAGACACAATGCCCTCGTTTCGGGCCGCTTCCGGATACTGGAAGCGGGAATCCTCGCAGGCGTTGCCGATAAAGACGTTGTGCCCGGCGAGCACTTCTTGATCAATCCCGCTTTTGGAGACTTCGACCTGCCCCTTGCGCAGGTAGCCCTGGCTCAAGCCGTAGGTGGCCCCCAGGTTCAGATAGGTCTTGTCCTGGCTCAGGAGTCTGATGCTGCAGGCCTTGGCCTGCATGGCCCAGGCCGCCTTTTCAGCGATCCGGCTCAAAACGGTTTTCGGTTCCAGGCTTGAATTGACCGCCTTGACCACCTCGTAGAGATTGTGAAAGTAGTCCATACTGTTTCCTCCGGTTCAGGGTTGTCAAACCATGAGAACGTTGAACATCGAACGTCCAACGCTCAATGCTGAATCGATCTACTGCTCCAGGAGCTCGTACACCTTGTCCCCGGGCACTTCGTCCTCCTGCATAAGCAAATCAGCCAGGGCATCCAGGGCCGATCTGTTCGATTTCAGGACCTCCATGGCCTTGCCAAAGGCGTCGTTGAGCAGGGATTCCACTTCATTATCCACTTCCTGGGCGGTCTGTTCACTGTAATCTCTGGATTTGGCCAGCTCCTCGCCCAAAAAGACCTGCTCTCCGCGGCTGCCCATGGCCATGTGCTCGAACCGGCCGCTCATGCCCCACTCCAGGACCATGCGCCTGGCCAGGCTGGTGGCTTGCTGCAGGTCGTTGCCTGCACCGCTGGTGGCCGTTTCAAAGACAAGGGACTCCGACCCGCGCCCGCCCATCATCACCGCCAGCCGATCCATGAGATAGTTCCGGTCGTAGATGTATTTCTCGTCTTCCGGAAGCTGCTGGGTCGCCCCCATGGATCGGCTTCTGGGGACGATGGACACCTTGTGGATGGGGTCGGCCCGGGGCATCCTGGCCCCGACAATGGCGTGGCCCGCTTCGTGGTAGGCCACGATTTGCTTTTCATCTTCGGTCATGGACAGTCCCTGGCGCACCAGCCCCATGAGGATCTTGTCCCTGGCCTCCTCAATAATCGCATTGCTGATGATCTCCTGCTCTTTCCGGGCCGCCAGCAGGGCAGCCTCGTTGAGCATGTTTTTCAGATCGGCCCCGGAAAACCCCGGGGTGCCTCTGGCCAGGCTTTCCAGGTCCACATCCTCGGCAAAGGCCTTATTTTCAGCGTAAATGGCCAGGATGGCCCAGCGTTCCTTGGTGTTGGGCAAATCCACATTGATCCGCCGGTCAAAGCGTCCCGGACGCATCAAGGCCGGGTCCAGGATATCCGGCCGATTGGTCGCGGTCATGACAATGACGTCCTCATTCGGCTCAAACCCGTCCAGCTCGGACAAAAGCTGATTCAAGGTCTGCTCCCGCTCGTCATGGCCGCCTCCGAGCCCCGCGCCACGGCGCCGTCCAATGGCGTCGATCTCGTCGACAAAAATGATGCTCGGAGCGTTCTTCTTGGCGTCTTCAAACAGGCTGCGCACTCTTTTGGCACCAACGCCCACAAACATTTCCATAAAATCGGACCCGGTCATGGAGAAAAACGGCACCTCGGCTTCTCCGGCCACAGCCCGGGCCAGAAGGGTTTTCCCTGTGCCCGGCGGTCCGACCAGCATGATGCCTTTGGGCACGTCGCCTCCCAGGTTCCTGATTCTGTCCGGCTCTTTTAAATAAGAGACCACTTCGCGCAATTCAGTCTTGGCCCCTTCGGATCCGGCGACATCGTCAAATCTGGTTTGCTCCTCACTTTTTTCAATTTTTTTTGCCTGACTCTTGCCAATGGAGAAAAGACCGCCGGACTGGCCCTGCATCCGCTTGTACTGCATATAGCCGATGGCAATCAGAAAGAAAAAAGGCAGAAGCAGAATGAGCGTGGTCCAGAAGGACCCCTTTCTCTCCGGTCGTGTCTGGATGTCCACCCCCTGTTTTTCCAGGGTTGGCAGCAACTCACTGTCTCCGAAAGAGGGGAGGTAGGTCATGAACTCGGTGTACTCGACGGCCGGTTTTTGTTCACCCCCCATGGAAGCCGGCTCCTTCAGGGAGCCTTCGATCTCTTCACCCTGGACCGTGATTTCCTGGACGTTCCCGTTCCGGACCTGTTCGACAAAGGCGCTGTAACTGATGTGAACCCGGTTCACCGTACTCATATAGTATTGCCAGCCGAAAAGAAGAAGAACCGCCACTCCTACAATAACCCATCGCAACGTATTCCGGTCCATGCACTGCACTCCTTGTTCAGAGCTCGTACTCGTATACTGCTCCAACTTACCTTTTTCAAAATTCTGTCGTTGAAGTCCAATGACAATCAGGCTTTGTTTCAAAAACCAAAATTGGATCAGTATACGAGTAACTCTGAAGAATTATTTTATTTTTTGATATTTCTGGCCTCTTTTTGAGGTTTCAGGTGTCAGCCCTGCCATTGGCAGGGCTGAAACATAATTATTTGATATAATAATAATATACGACTGCCAGTTTGATCAATGGAGAAACTTTCACTGTCAATGACTTTTCCTCCAGAGCCAAGAATTTGAACGTCGAACATCGAACGTCGAACATCGAATTTTGAATGAAGAAAAAAAGTGAATGAAAGAGCAAGTGTATGAAAGAAGAGACCGATACTGGAACGGGAACAAGTCTTTTCTTTGATTCATAATTCATCATTGGACGTTCGATGTTCGATGTTCATTTCTGAAGTTTCATACGCGCGCCGGCCGCTGGCACCAAAATCCAGAATCCAGAAACCAGAATCCAGAAACCAGACACCAGAAACCAGAAAAAGGTCCATAGGAGCAGCATAATAAGAAAAAACCTGGAAATCAAATACATGATTTCCAGGTTTTTTCTGGTTCATCTTTCCCAAAAATCAGACTGCCGGGAGTTCCTCTTTGGAGCGATGCACAGGGCTTTGGACGGGTCTGGGCCGGGAAGGACGCCTGGCAGGCGTGTCGGTGCATTCCTGCTGTTTTTCCGGATTCTTCAAGGCCGTCTCCAGGTAACGATCCAGCCACCAGTGTATGTCCTGTTTCTTGATATTTTGCCTGGCCTGCTGCATCAAGCGGGACCGTTCCGAATGCGGCAGGTGAAAAGCCCGGTGAATGGTCTCCGCCATGGCATCGAGGTCATAGGGATTGACCAGAGACGCCCCGTCTTTCAGCTGCAGGGCCGCCCCGGCGAATTCGCTCAGGATGAGCACCCCGTTGCCGTCGTTTTTGGCCGCACAATATTCTTTGGCCACCAGGTTCATGCCGTCCCAGAGCGGGGTGATCAGGGCCATATCGGCCTGACGGTAGGTATCCAGCAGCTCTTCCCGCGGCAGGCCGTGATGCATGTATTGCACAGGGGTCCATTCCGGCGTGGACCATCTGCCGTTGATGGCGCCGACCAGATGTTCGATTTCATTCTTCAGCTGCTGATATTCTTCGATGCCTTCCCGGCTGGGCACAACCACCTGCAGCAGCCGGAGACGCCCCCTGAGTTCGGGATAGAGCGACAAGGCTTTGTCAAAACCCTGGAGCCGCTCCGGGATGCCTTTGCTGTAATCCAGCCTGTCAACTCCCAGGATCAATTGATCGCGGTCCTTTTGATTGGGGTTTTTGGTCTCTTTCCTCGCACCCCGAGTCCTGGAATCGCTTTGGCCGGAGAACTCTTCAAAATCGATGCTGATGGGAAAAACACCGCTTGTAAAGCGATTGTCTCCGCAGCGGATGAATCGCAGATTGTTGCTTTTTTTCAGGGTCGTATCCGCAGTGTAATATTCCAGGCAGCGACAAAAATTTTCCTGATCCCAGGGCGTTTGGAAACCGATGAGCCGAAACTGCGTGAGGGCCTGCAGAAGCTCTTCCCGCCAGGGCAGCTTGAAGAAGTTTTCAGGCGAGGGAAACGGGGTGTGCAGATAAAAACCGGCATTCCGCCTGACCCCGGCCTGATTGAGTTCCTGTGCCAGGCAGATGAGGTGGTAGTCCTGCACCCAGATATAATCATCCGGAGTGGACACCCCGGCGACCTTTTCAGCGAATTTGGCATTGACCTGCTGATACGTCTGCCAGCAGTCCGCGTC
>CAZUMF010000015.1:0-34565 GCA_964621385.1 uncultured Desulfohalobiaceae bacterium | reverse complement strand
CTTGTGGCGTGATTAAAGAAGAGCATACCGCAAAGCTCAAATTTGCCATCCCTTTCGGGATAAAAGACAGCAACATTTTTCAAACTTATATCGTCAGAGATAATGCACGATTTTTCTCCGGCGCCTGCCCCGTGAAATTCATGGCAATGAAGAGCCTAAGCTCATTTCACAGGGGTTGACCCGCCGGAGAAAAAAATCTTCCTTTGCGTCCTTAGCGGCATGAACGAGTCCGCGCTTGTCACGTCATAGATTGAAAAGCGGAGACGGAAGCGGGCGGTAATAATTTTCTTGTTTTTTATGACAGGATTCAAGGCATAAGTCACCAAGGAACACTTTTCGAATCTTTTCAGGATCCATGCGAAGATCTACCTGCCCGCAATAACATTTTCCCATAGTCTCGAAGCTCAAACAAACGAATTGCCATTCCGGCTTAACTGTCTCAGAGACCAAGCCAGCAAACACGCTATCAGCCTGCGGGCACAAAGCTCCTCACCTCAAGTTCATCGACTCTTTGCAGAGCCTGCCAGAGATCGTACTGTGCCTGTTGCAAGATCCAGCTTTCCGCGCTTCCGCCAAAAGCCCTGGAAAGCCGGATGGCCATTTCCGGAGAAATACCATAACGGCCATTGATCAATGCTGAAAGGGTTTTTCGAGATACACCGAGTCCCTTGGCCGCTTCGGTGATCGATAAGCCAAGCGGCACTATGCACAATTCACGAATTGCCTCTCCAGGATGGGGGGGATTATACATGACCATATATTCCAACTCCTTTAATGATAATCACAATAATCGACGTCACATACATGGCTTTCTTCAAAACGAAAAAGAACTCGCCAATTTCCTGAAACCGATACAGCCCAGTACCCGAAGTACGCCCCTTTCAAAGGGTGGAGTTCAAAACCTGGCAACCTCATATCCTGAGGGCTGAGACTGGCATCGAGCCTGGCTAAAATCAGTCGCAGCCGCTTGATATGCTCCTGTTTGATCCCTTGTGAGTTCCCTGTGTCATAAAACTTTTTCAACCCCTTATGCTTAAAGCTTTTAATCATGAACGGCCTATGGTGTGAAACTGAAAAGTTCGATCGGTCCGTTTAAGTCCATATTGATTCGCGAATCTTAATGAGGCGAATCATCATGGCTTCTTCTTCTGCCTTGTAATCTTGTTCAATTTTGTGCAGTTGGTCCAGGATAAGCTTGCTTTTTGCCTTTTCTTCCACAGTTTCTGTCTCATCATCAAACCAGAAATCGTGTCCGGTCTTTTCACGTTTCCGATCACACCACGCTCTCCAACCACTTACTTCATGTGAGTCAGGACGCTTTCGATATGCTTCGGTCCACCACGTATACAGTTCACGAATCTCTATTGCTCCAAGAGCCTGGGGCGTTGGCTTCTTGTAGTTGGGATCGTCGGCAGCAATCCACTCTTCATCAAAAGTCAGCTTGCTTGCCCACTCGAGATGATCCAGACCTGCTTGAGCGCTACGCCAGGTGCGCCGCCGAAACCAACCTGTAGCCCAAAATGGCGCACCATACTTTCTCCGATCTTCCTTGAAGCCGCAGGCAATGTGACGCCAAGCGAGTTCTATTTCAACGAAATCAACAAGCTCGTTAAAAAGACAAGGAAGAAAGCGGTAACCCACGTCACACCAGGTGCCAGGCCGTATATCACGGGGGTGAGCGGTAAGCGCATGGGTTTTAGTAACCCAGCGATTATTAATGTAATACTTTGCATCATAGATTTTATCCAGAGGCCACCAAATGACGTTTTGAATGGCATCCAGGGCTTCTTCAGCGATCCGGTAACGAACGGGGTGCTTTTGTTTCGCATTCGCTTCCCATTCACGCCAACCAGAGCCGGTCTTCGCACCACCTTTAACAGTACCACGAATCCAGTCTGCAAGCTTGCTACAACTCCAGTAATTTTTACGCTGTGCCATGAAAAGCGGAACAATGAAGGCGTTCAACCTACCGTTATAACAATATTTATCCACACCGGACAATACCCGTATGAGTATTTTAAGCTGACTTTACCCATCAAGACAGAATGCTTTGGACGCATCGTATCGCAGTCTGCCCGTCCCACAATTCCGGTCGAACCGGGTGGCGCTCTGCTTCCAAAGCGGCATGATAGGCCTTTCGAATCTGTCCCACGTCATTGCCGACCAAAACGCTGACCCCGCCGTGCTCTTGAAGCGTCACCGGCCGTTCGGTATTCCAGCGCAGGGTCAAACACGGTGTTCCCAGTATACAACACTCCTCCTGCAATCCGCCACTGTCCGTCAACATGAGCCGGGCATCACGGTTCAAGCGTAGGAGTTCATGGTAGCCAATCGGCTGTGTGAGCACAAGATTCCTACATTCAAGGACCTTTTCCCACAGCCCGAATTCCTGCAACCGTAAGGCCGCCCGGGGATGTACCGGCCAAAAGAGCAGCATGTCCTTGGCCGCTTCATGCACAAAAAAATTGACCATGGGCTCCAGTACATCCTGCAAATCAACATTTGAGGGCCGATGCATGGTGATCACGCCGTAGGCAGCTGGGGGATTATCAGAGGGCAAAGAGTTCAGATCCCATGATTGATCTGGCAGGGCACTGTCCCGGATGATCGCCTTGATACTCAATCGCTCCGCCTTATGCCGCTGGGCCTCAAGGGTGTCGATCATGATGTTGCCCACAAACGTGATCCGTTCTTCAGGCACGCCTTCCTGGCGGAGATTCTCCCCAGACAAGCGATCTGGAGTCAGCAACAGATCCGACAAACGATCCGTTACCATCCGGTTGATCTCTTCAGGCATGCCCATATCCCGAGAACGCAGTCCCGCCTCGATATGCGCGAGCTTGACCAGCTCCTTTTTGGCTGTCACCGAACAGGCCAGGGTGGCGTTCACGTCCCCGACCACAACCACCCAGTCAGGTTTTTCTTTTTTGATCACCTTTTCAAATTCGATCATGGTCTGCCCCACCTGTTCGGCATGGGTTCCTGATCCAACCCCAAGGTTGATATCCGCCTCGGGGATGTCCAGGGCCTGAAAAAACCGTTTGGACATGCTGTCGTCATAGTGCTGACCGGTATGCACAAGCACATGCTCGATCTTTGGCTGCGCACTCTGATTATGCCTCTCAATCGCCCGGATAAACGGGGCGATCTTCATAAAATTCGGCCGCGCCCCCACCACACTGATAATCTTCATCCTGCTCCACCCCAGCCCCGCCCGAATTTACCCATCCAGCGGATTGCCTGATTTGTGCAATAAAGCCCAAAATTACATATTCAGGGCAATACCCGATACCGGTAATTAAAGCTGTTTTTACTCAAGTTACGTAATGCCTGCTTCAGGTAAATATTCCCATATTTACCTAAAACAGGCATTGCCCTTTTTGTGTATTTGTGATATCCGGTGCTCATGAAGACTGAAACGCTCCTTCAGGATCTTTCAAATCTTGCTGCACGGCAACGTGTGTTTCGGGCCAGGCAAAAGCTGAACAAGCCAGGCTACATTTCCCATATCACCCAGCGTGCGGCCGGGCGTGAACCCTTGTTCCTGGAAGACGCTGATTATTTGACCATGTTGGGACTCCTCAAAGAGGTGTCCGAATCATTCGATCTCCAATTCTATGCCCTGTGCCTGATGGACAACCACATCCACCTCTTGGTCGAACCCCGGCAGGATAACTTGAGCCAGGCCATGCATTCCGTCTTTTTCAGATATGCCATGCGCTTCAACCGCAAATATTCCCGGCGCGGGCACATCTTCGGCGGAGCCTACAGGCAGGCCGTGTGCCTGGACAGCAGTTATTTTCTGGCCGCCTCCGTGTACATCCACCTCAATCCGGTCCGGGCCGGTCTTGTGGAAAAGACGTCGGATTACAGGTGGTCTTCATGCAGTTTGTACATCACAGAACAGCAAACAGTTTCTTTTGTCAATCCTTCCCCTGTGCTGTCCCTCCTCGATGCTGATCTGGACATCGCCCGGAAATACTACACGATCCTTATCCACCAAGGCCCGGAAGCCCAACCGGACAATGCACTGGAGCAGGAAACAACCATCGAACGATTTCTCAAGAATTTAGCCGCCATGTTTCCCCGGCTTTTCAAGAGAATTGCAGACACGAATCAGGCCTCGACACATCAGGAAAATAATGTCCTGGATCTTCCCGAGTTGGAAACAATGATCCAAGAGGTTCAAGCCCAAAAGCCCAGATCACCTGAAGCAGTCAAAGCAAAACGATTTCTCATTGAACAGCTCATCGCCCGTGGATTCAGCAAAAGAGAAATCGCCGAAAAATTGGGTATATCCCCAAAGACGGTTTATAATATCTTGAGCAAACCAACCCCTTCCTGAAATCACCCCTCCCACCGCTCCCACTCAAACTTCTCAATATTTCGCTTCTCGCAGGAAAACTCCGCTCCAATCAAATAAACTTCCTGTCCCGCAAACTTCTCGGCATAGCCCCGCTTTATGATCTGCGCCAAGGCTTGTCCTGAATCAGCCAGTTCATTCACCTTGAACTCCAGGACGTAGATCCGGCCGGCAAAACGGATCACCAGATCGATCCGCCCCCGGCCGGTGCTTTCCTCAGGTCGAACATCCAGCCCAAGGGCCGTGAAATAGCAGTAGACAATGGAGGCATAATAGCCCTCGTAGCCGGCCAGCTGATTCTTACGGTACCAGTCATGGGGGATGGAGGCAAAAAAAGCCTGCAACGACTGACGCAAAGCATCAAAATCATTTCCCTTCAAGGCTTCAAAAATGTTGGACTGGTTTCGCGTCTTGGCCACTGCATCATGCACCAAATGATTCAGAATGGAATTTGTCAGACCGGCTTTTACTTCGAGATTGGGATAGGTCAGTTGATAGCGCCGGAACGATCCGATCTGTTCAAATCCTTGGATGGTCAAGTATCCGGTTTGAAAAAGAAGCGTTTCAACGCTGAAATCCTCCACATCAAAGCTGCCGACAATCTCCTCGCCGGCTGTGAGGCTTTGGAGCTCAGGGATATAATATTTCTGTTGTTGGAGCAGCTTCACCAAAAACGTCGGGGTGGCCGTCTCAAACCAGTAATTGGCAAACTCATGACTGTCCAGATAGAGCAGAATGTCAAAGGGGTTGTAAACCTCTTTCCCCAATTAGTTATAGCCGTTGTACCATGTCTTGACCGCATCCAGATCAACATCCTGCAAACGATCGGCAAACACGCATTCCAACTCGTCCTGGGTGTAGCCGCACAGAGCGGAATAGCGCTTGTCGAGAGAAATATCCTTCAAATTGTTCAGACCGCTGAATAGTGACACTTTACTGAACTTGGACACGCCGGTGATAAACACAAACTTGATATAGGGATCACAGTCCTTGATCACGGAATAGTAATTCTTGAGCTCCTCCCGAATGGCCACAGCCGTTTCCGGCTTTTCGATATTGTCCAGAATGGGCTTGTCGTATTCATCGACCAGGATCACCACGCCTTGTCCCGTGCTTTCAAACAACTTCCGGATCAACTCGGCGAAGCGCTCCCGCAGGTCCATCTCCTGAAGCTCCAATTGTGCCTGCTCCTGGTGGCGTTTGAGAATAGAGCTGAAACGTATTTCCAGATCCTGAACCTGACGCATGACCCCGGACCCAAAGCTGATATGCAGTACAGGACAACTCTGGTCCCAGTCCCAGTGATCCTCTGGATATACAAGTTCGCAAACAACTCCCGTTCACCGAGAAAAGCGGACTTGATGGTGCTCAAAAACAGGCTCTTCCCAAAACGCCTCGGCCTGGACAGAAAGTAATATTTCCCGGCTGCCTCCAGCTGCTTGATGAAAGGGGTCTTGTCCACATAGGCATAGCCTTCCCGGATGAGATTGCTGAAAGTCTGAATGCCGATGGGGAGTTTTTTTGAAAACTGGGTCATATCATTGTGTTCCGGCCGGCAAAACAAGCTGAAAATAGGTTTCACCGTCAATCAGCTCAGGGGGCGGATTGCCGTTGGCCTCCATGACGGAGAGTATTCTCGGAATGCCTCGTCCCAGTCGCTCCACGTAGCGGTAGTCGTACAGAAACTGCAGAAGCAAAGGATTTCGGGCATAGGATATCCCGGCCTTCATCCGCTCCACAGTCTGGGTATTGGGCACCCCGCCTGGACTGGTAATGATCAGCCTGTCTGGTAAGACTTCGATTTTGACTCCAGCTCCCTGCAGGGTATAGTCCCGGTGGCAGAGGGCGTTGACCACGGCTTCGCGCACGGCAAAATCCGGGTACTTTGCCTGTTCCTGGCGCTGCCCCTTTGAATCGCCGAAAGCATGCGGATTGTGGTTGTTCAGATAGGCAATGATCATCGGGAGTTCAGCGATGAGCGCTTTGGAGAAGATCTTATGATCCTGTATCGTTCCCTGCTGATTTGAATTGTGATACACAACCACCTGCGTCTGAACTCCTGGGAGATACTGCGCCAGATTCTTGCCAAAAAGTACCATCCCGAGCACAGTGGCTTTATGATCCTCAGTCAGGAGTGAAAGATTTTCCAAAAGGCTGAACTGCTCTTCTTTGCTCAGGCTGTCCAGGGCAATATTCCGGTAATCCTGCAAAAAACTGTTGAGCAAAAAGAAGTCGAGATCACTTTCCCTCGTTCCTGAAACCGGTGTTATCTCAAAATGCAGCTCAGAAGAGGCCTGAAACATGCGCCTGACCTCAGAACGAGTCGCTTCACGGCTGACTGAGCCGGATCGGGTGTAGTAGATGTTGCGGGTACTGGATTTATAGACATAGGGCTTGCCTGATGTTTCGCCGATACGAACCGCCACAACAGTGGCCTTGTCGATGCGCTGTCTTTCAACTGTAAGCTGCAAAGGTGGCTCAAAATTATAGGCGATGCTCTGGATGCGCTCTTCGTTGTCATCCCTGGTCACACCCACGATTTCCCCTTTATCCTTCACTCCGAGCAATAGGGTGCCGCCCCGAAAGTTGGCCAGCGCCCCCAATTCCTTGGCCAGGCGTTCATTGCGCACAGTATCGAGCTTGAACTCCAGGCGCTCGTCTTCGCCCCTGGCGATGAGTGTCAAGATATCATCCAGTTTCACGTTTTGTGCACCCTTACCCATTGGGAGTCCTTCAATGATGCGGCTGCAAAAAATCCTTATGCAGCCGCCAGTGGTCAGTGGTCAGTGGTCAGAAGTCAGTAAATACAATTTATTACAAGAAAAATGATTCACTCAAATCGTTTACTTTCGACTTTTTGCAGGTACGTCTTCAATGATATGCTTCTGAAAATATGAGTACAAGCAAGCAAAGAGCCGCCCACGAATCAAAAAGCTTGACGTACTGTCATCATGATGCTATAATGACAATGTAAATTCGGAATCAGAGCACTTGCTTCCGTTTTTGTAGAAAGCGAGAGAGAATATGCGAACGACTGTCACCATTGACGATGAAATATTTCAGGCAGTGAAAGAACTTGCCCGGCAAAAAAATATCTCCGCAGGGAAAGTTCTCTCGGACTTGGCCCGAAAAGGCCTCCAAGCAAAAAGTACAACCAAAAGCAAGCGGGGAATCCCTGTCTTTTCAGTTTCTGATCATTCGAAAATCATTACCCTTGACGATGTGAAAAAGTTGGATGATCTGCCATCATGATCGGCTTGCTGGATATCAATTTTCTCGTCGCTCTCACTTGGCCGTCTCATTACATTCGACAAGGGAATTCGTTATTTACTTCCAAAGAATAGCGACTTTCAACAATCATTGCACATTATCAAATAATTTCAATATATTAAGCTTAATGCCTTCTGCACTTTTCCTGTAGGCCTTCTTGGGCCGCCTCAACGCTTCCCAAACGCTTCTCGGAAGTAGTTTTCACAACGAGAAGCTTTCCTGCATTTCCCGGAACATCTGCCTGAGGCTCTTTCGCCAGTGCGGGGCGGTATACCCGAGTTCCTGCCAGGTGCTGGTCTTGTCCAGCACGCTGGAGGCCGGCCGTTCGGCCGGAGTTGGGAATTCGCGTGTTGGAATCGGACGGATGGGCTTTTCCCGCTCAAGCAGGCCCAGAGAGAGTGCCTCTTCCTGAATGCCCACGGCAAAATCATACCAGGACGCCACCCCGGCGTCACTCCAATGGTAGACACCGCGGAACTCCTTTTCAAGCATGACCCACAGGGCCCGGGCCAAGCCTGCAGCCCAGGTCGGGGTGCCCACCTGATCCACCACCACGGAAAGCTCATCGCGTGCCTGCAGGAGCCTGAGCATGGTGGCCACGAAATTCCTGCCGGAAGCTGCATAGAGCCAGGAGGTGCGCACGATGAGGAACCGGCCAGGGATCAGCCTCTGGACAGCCGCTTCCCCAGCCAGCTTGCTTCGTCCATACACCCCCAAGGGATTCGGGGGATCATCCGGGCGGTAGGGTGAGCCTTTGGACCCATCAAAGACAAAATCCGTGGAGACATGGACCAGGACACTCCCATACTCGGCGGCTGCAGCCGCCAGAAGCCCCGGTCCTTCTCCATTCACCGCAAAGGCCTGCTCCGGCTCTTCCTCAGCCCGGTCTACCGCGGTGTAGGCCGCGGCATTGATGATCACATCCGGCCGAAACGTGCTGATGATCTCCTCAACCCGCAGCCTGTCGGTCAGATCGAACTGCTCCCGGCTGCAGGCTGCGATCTCCGCCTGTTCAGGCGCGCTCGCCTGCAGCGCCTGCCCGAGCTGCCCCCCGGCGCCGGTGATCAGGACCTTTCGATACCTGGTCATAGTCTCTGTTCATGATGGACAGTCTTCAAAGACTGCTGCATCCTGAAAACGCTTTCCAGCAGCGTCTTTTTGGGAAATCAGCGGACCATTGCCTGCCCCTGTCGGCCAGGCAATGGCCAGGTCAGGATCGTTCCAGACAATGGTCCGCTCGTGCTGCGGGGCGTAATAATCCGTACACTTGTAAACACATTCGGCGCTGTCCCCCAAAACATAGAATCCATGGGCAAAGCCCGGGGGGATCCAGAGCATCTGCTTGTTTTCGGCGGACAAATATGCACCCACCCATCGGCCGAAATGGGCAGCCCCTTTTCGCAAGTCCACAGCTACGTCAAAGATCTCGCCGGACACCACCCGCACGAGCTTTCCCTGGGGCTGATGGATCTGGTAGTGCAGCCCCCGGAGCACCCCGGGACCGGAACGGCTGTGATTGTCCTGGACGAAACGGGCCTGAATGCCGGCTTTTGCAAAAACGGCCTCCTGCCAGGTCTCCATGAAAAACCCGCGATCATCCCCGAAGATCGTGGGCTTGATCAGGATGACATCCGGTATGCGTGTGGGTGTAAATTCCATTATCTTACAAGACTCAGCAGATACTGCCCGTAGCTGTTCTTCTGCAAGGGATCGGCCAGTCGGAGCAGTTCCTCCGAATCGATATAGCCCATGCGATAGGCCACTTCCTCGGGACAGGCGATCTTCAAGCCCTGTCGATCTTCCATGACCTTGATAAAGTTGGCCGCATCCAGCAGGGATTCGTGGGTTCCGGTATCCAGCCAGGCCGTGCCCCGGCCGAGCAATTCAACAGAAAGATCGCCCCGGCCCAGGTAGGCCAGGTTCACATCAGTGATCTCCAGTTCCCCCCGAGCCGAGGGTTCAATGTCAGAAGCAATGTTCACGACTTCGTTATCATAGAAATACAGTCCAGTCACGGCGTAGTTCGATCTGGGCCGGGCCGGTTTTTCCTCAATACTCAACACGGTTCCCTGCCCGTCAAAATCCACCACTCCGTATCGCTCGGGATCCTTGACATAGTAGCCGAAGACCGTAGCCCCTGTCCTCTGTCTGGAGAGTTCCTGCAGCTTATCCGCCAGGCCCTGGGCGTAAAAGATGTTGTCCCCCAGAATCAGGGTCACCGGCTCCGGACCGATGAAGTCCTTTCCGATCACAAAGGCCTGGGCAAGGCCTTCCGGTCTGGGCTGCACTGCATAAGACAACTCCAGCCCCCATTGACTGCCGTCGCCAAGGGTCTGTTGAAAGGCCTCCTGGTCCTGGGGTGTGGTGATGATCAGGATCTGCCTGAGACCGGCCAGCATCAGGGTGGTTAAGGGATAATAGATGAGCGGCTTGTCATAGACCGGCATGAGCTGTTTGCTCACGGCATAGGTCAAAGGATAGAGCCGGGTCCCTGATCCCCCGGCCAGGATGATGCCTTTGCGTGTCCCTTCAGTCTCCACTGGCAAACTCTCTCTTCAACCGTCAATCTCAAATAATCCCCAGCCGCTGCCGCTGATAGCTTCCGTCCTGGACCCGCCGGCACCAGTCTTGATTGGCCAGATACCAGTCCACGGTCTTAGCCAGACCGGATGCAAAACTCTCCCGGGGCTGCCAGCCAAGCTCCTGTTCAATCTTCGAAGGGTCGATGGCATAACGCAGATCATGTCCGGGGCGGTCCTGGACAAACTCGATCAGATCGGCATGGGGGGCCTTGTCAGGCTGCAGGGCATCCAGGCGGCGGCAGACGACCCGGACCACCTCGATATTGGCCGCCTCACTCCGGCCCCCTATCGTGTAGGTCTCTCCTGGACGACCCTTGGCCAGAACCAGCCGCAGGGCCCGGGCGTGATCTCCCACATAGAGCCAGTCCCGGACATTGTCCCCGGTTCCGTAAACCGGCAAAGCCTTGCCTTCGAGAGCGTTGAGGATCACCAGGGGAATGAGCTTTTCCGGAAACTGATACGGACCGTAATTATTAGAGCAATTGCTGACGACCACGGGCAGACCGTATGTTGCAAACCAGGCCCGGACCAGATGGTCCGAGGCCGCCTTGCTCGCGGCATAGGGCGAGTTGGGGCGGTATGGGCTGTGTTCTGTAAACAGCTCCCCGGTTTTGCCCAATGATCCATAGACCTCGTCCGTGGACACGTGGTGGAATCGAAAATCGGCCCGCCCTTCCGGGCTAAGCCCCAGCCAGTAGTGTCGAGCCGCTTCCAGCAGGGCATGGGTGCCGTTGATATTGGTCTGTATGAAGGCCCCGGATCCGTCAATGGATCTGTCCACATGGGACTCCGCTGCCAGGTGCATCACGGCCTGGGGTTCGTATTTCGCAAAGATCTGTTCAACACCTGGCCCATCGCAGATATCCACCTGCTCAAAGAGAAACCGCTCACTCCCGGCCACCGGGGCTAAAGATTCCAGGTTGCCGGCATAGGTCAGCTTGTCCAGGACAATGACTGTGCTGGCAGTCTCTTGGATATACTGACGCACCACTTCCGAGCCGATGAACCCGGCCCCGCCGGTGATAAGGATTCGATGTATTCGGTTCATTCAGTTTGTTCGGTTCATTCGGTTTGTTCGGTTTGGATAATGTGGTCGCTTGGTTCGGGTGCGATTGAAGTTTGTCCGTATTCGGCCAGAGGCTCCCGCAGAATATTCCGGATGTTTCTGGCTGTGATCCTGCCGATGCCTTGGACCTGGATCAACTCCTCATAGGAGGCATCCATCACGGCCTGGACTCCGCCAAAGGCATCAAGCAGAAGCTCTGCTTTTTCCCTGCCGATATTGGGCAGTCCCTGGAGCAGATAGAGCTTTCGTTTCTCCCGCCCCTTCGGTTTATACCCGGCGCGCTTCATGGCCCCTTTGTCGCAGGCCCTGAGCTGTCTGGCCGCGGTGAGCATCAGCCAGGCCGTTTCCCTGGCGGTCGTGGTCCGCAAGACAGGCAGTCCCAAAATCAGACTGACCGTCACCAGAGCGCCCTGGATCGCTTCTTTGGAAACGCTGAGTTCGCTTGCCTCCCTGGCTGAGCCTTCGAGGATGAGGCAGGTGCTGTATTTCGAGTCAACCAGACGGCTCGCCTGTTTGAACAGCCTGCCGTCAATAATGGAGACGGCCAGATCGGCCAGGGTCTTGCGCTCAATAAGCAGCGCCTCATCCAGCCTGTAATCCCCGAGCCGCAGGCGCTGTGTTGTGAGACAGGCTCCGTATGCCCTAAGCGCCTCAACCACGGCATTGTCGCCTTCCCGGTCATCAACAAGGACCCTGGCTATCTCCGGTGGTTCATTCAGCATGATGTTTCACAAGAGCAGAGGGATGCAGCTGCTTCAGCAATACGATCAAACACAATCCCTGTCAATATGGCGCTCCGGATTCTCCAGCTGCTCACAGACCAGATCGCTGAAGGCCCGGCAGCCCACTTCCCTGACCCCGGGAGTGGAAGCCGCCAGATCCGGGGTCACCGTGCCTGCGGCGAGGACCGTTTCCACGGCCCGGATCATGCGCTCTGCCGCTTGCCCCCACCCCAGATGCTCCAGAAGCATGGCCCCGGAGAGGATCATGCTCGTGGGATTGACCCGGTCCTGGCCGGCAATGTCCGGAGCCGTGCCGTGGGTGGGCTCGAACACCGCCATTTGATCCCCGGTATTGGCCCCGGGAGCCAGGCCCAGCCCGCCCACCTGGGCGGCCAGGGCGTCGGACAGATAATCCCCGTTCAGATTGGAGGTGGCGATCACATCATACTCCTGGGGCTTGAGCAGGGCCTGCTGAAACATGTTATCCGCGATCCGGTCCTTGATCACCAGCTTCGCAGCCGCATCCCCGGGCGCCTGCTCCTCCCGGATGCATCTGCCGGCAAACTCCTGCTCGGCCACTGCATAGCCCCAGCCCTGAAAGGCGCCTTCAGTGTGCTTCATGATATTGCCCTTGTGCACCAGGGTCACGGACGAACGTCCCTTGTCCAGGGCAAAGGCAATGGCCCGGCGCACCAGCCGCTTCGATCCGGTCTCGCTCATGGGTTTGAGCCCCAGGGCCGCGGCCGGGTCAAGCTCCACCTGCAATTCTTCCCGCAAAAAATCGATGAGTTTTTTGGCCTCCGCACTCCGGGCCGGCCATTCGATCCCGGCGTAGACATCCTCGGTGTTCTCCCGGAAGATGACCATGTCCACCAGCTCCGGACGCCGCAGAGGCGAGGCCACCCCCTGAAAATAGCGGACCGGACGGATGCAGGCATAGAGGTCGAACATCCGGCGCAGGACCACATTCAAACTGCGCAACCCGCTGCCCACCGGCGTGCCCAAGGGGCCTTTCAGCACCACGTCCGCCTCTTCCCGCAATTGCTTCAGGCTTTCCTCTGGCAGGGGGTGTCCGCAGTTTTGCCGGGCCGTGTCCCCGGCCGGGACTTCCACCCAGTCCAGCTGTCTGCGGCTGGAGAATGCCTGTTCCACGACCAGATCCATAACCTTCCTGGCGGCCTGCATCACCTCCGGCCCGACCCCGTCCCCTGCAATCCAATAGATCTTCTGCTGCATATCCAGTAACTCTGAAAAATTCTTTACATTTGACAACGGCACACCTTGTGTATACTATTCTTAACCAGCTGTATTTTTTAACATACAAACCAAAACAACGCAACTCAGACACAAAGGCAGATTCCATGCAGACAATCATTGAATGCGTCCCCAATTTTTCCGAAGGCCGAAACCAGGAAACCATCCAGGCCATTGCCGAGGCCATTCGACAGACCCCGGGCTGCACCCTGCTGGATGTGGACCCGGGAGCCTCCACCAACCGGACCGTCTACACCTTTGTGGGCGGCCCCGACTCCGTGGTTGAGGGTGCGCTCAACGCAGCCAAGGCCGCCAGGGAACGGATTGACATGCGCCGGCACAGCGGGGAGCATCCTCGCATGGGGGCCATGGACGTCTGCCCGTTCATTCCGGTGGCCAACGCCGGCATGGACGACTGCGTGCGCATCGCCGAGACCTTTGCCGAGCGGGCGGCCAAAGAGCTGGGAATCCCGCTGTTTCTCTATGAGGCCGCGGCCCGGGAAGATCACCGCCGCACCCTGCCCCAGATCCGGGAGGGGGAGTACGAAGGCCTGGCGGAAAAGCTTCAGGACCCGGCCTGGAAGCCTGATTTCGGACCTGCCGAGTTTGTCCCCGCATGGGGGGCCACCGCCACCGGGGCCCGCTTTTTCCTCATTGCCTATAACGTGAACATCCTGGGGACGGCCAACCAGGCCCACCGCATCGCCCTGAACCTGCGTGAGGCCGGACGGGGACCGCAGGAGCCAGGCCGGTTCAAAGAGGTCAAAGGCATGGGCTGGTACGTGGATGAGTACAATCTGGCCCAGGTCACGGTGAATTTGACCAACTTTCGGGTGACCCCCATGCACCTCTTTTTCGAGGCGGTCAAGGAAGAGGCCGCCGGGCTCGGGGTGGGGGTGGCCGGATCGGAAGTGGTCGGCCTGCTCCCTTTGGAGGCTGTGCTTCAGGCCGCTGAATACTATATCCAACAGGAAGGACTTTTCATCCTGGATGAAGACCAGAAAGTCCGGCTGGTCCAGGAACGACTCGGCCTGAATGCGGTGGCGCCTTTCAAACCTGAGGAAAAAATCATAGAATACCTGGTGGCCGAACCCGAGACAGCCCCCCTGGCCGGCATGGACCTGCAGCATTTCATCCAGGAAGTCGCTGCCAGGAGCTCGGCCCCCGGAGGAGGCTCGGTGTCTGCAGCCCTGGCCGCCCTGGGCGCCGGCCTGGGAGCCATGGCCGCCAAGCTGACCTGGGGGGTGCGCAAGTTCGAGCATCTGGATCAGGACATGCGCCGGATCATCCCGCCCCTGCATGAGACTGCTCAAGCCTTGATTCCCCTGATCGATGCCGACACCAACGCCTTTGAAGACTACATGGCGGCCCTGCGGCTGCCCAAAGAAACGGCCGCCGAACGGCAACAACGAGACGAAGCCCTGCAGGCCGGTCTGAAAACCGCGGTCAGCGTCCCTTTGGAAACCATGCGTCTGGGCGATCAGGCCTGGGAGGCCCTGCGCGAGGTGGCCCGCTTGGGCAATATCGCCTCAAAGTCGGATATCCAGGTCGGGGCCAAAGCTCTGGAAGCCGGTATCTGGGGGGCCTTTCAAAACGTGCGCATCAACCTGGAGCAGATCAAGGACCCGGATTTTCGGACCGAAACCCTGGATCAGGCCTGGGCCATTACCCGCCGGGCCGAGGACCACTGCGCCGCCATCCTGGAGATCCTGGAGCAGCGGGGGTAGGCGCTATCGGTTCAGAGCAGACTCAGGCTGAAGACGAGGCCGGCAGCCAGCCCCCCTGCCGCCCACTCCTGGAAACGAAAAGGGGGACTCCCCTCCCAGGCCCCGGCCTGGTCAAGCTTTCGTGCGGCCAGGGCCAGGGTCTGATCCCAGGTCTTGCCGCTGAGGACCCGCAGGGTCGTCCTGACCCAGACCACCAGTCTGGTGTGCAGGGGCAGATCCCCGATGCGAAGCCAAATGCTCTGTCTGACCCGGCCCAGCGTGCTGAGCGTCAGGGGGATGAAGTGGAGCATCAGGCTCAGGGCCAAAGCCCCCTGCCAGCTCCGGGAGCGGCCCAGAACCGGCCGCAGGAACCAGTTTACCGCCAGACCGAGCTGCGTTCTGGACGTGGCCCAGGCCAAGACCAGACCCAGCAGGAGCAGCACCAGGAGCCTGGTCCCCAGCAGAGACGTCTCCAGAGCACCCTCAGGCCAAAACGGCCGCGGCTCCAGGCATTCCATCAGGGCCTTGAACAGCACCCAAAACGCAATGGGGATCAGGAGCAGCCGCCATTTGAATCCCTGCAATCCGGAATGCCCGGACAGCAGGACGGCCAGGGCCCCGGTCCCAACCATATAGAGCAGGGCCCCGGGCAGTCCGGCCTGCCAGACCATGATCCCGGTCCAGAGGGCGAGCAGGGCCTTGAGCCTGGGGTCGGCTCTGAGGATCGCCTGCCTGGCCTTGTGTCTCTTCATGCGCCCGGCCCTCCTGCACTCCAGCCGGCGCCGGGGGCTCTGATCCCGAACCCAGCCAGACGATACCGCACCTCGTCCAGTCCCCCCTGCAAGACGAGCCGGCCCTGGTGCAGCACCAGGCAGCCGTCCAGGAGATCGAGAACCGGCTCCAAATCGTGCAGGGCAACGATCTGGGTGATCCCCTGGCGCCGATTGTCCTGTAGGATAGCCCGGAATTCACGGGCCGCCGGATAATCCAGCCCGCTGAACGGTTCGTCAAACAAAAGCAGCTCAGGCCCCTGGAGCAGCACAGCCGCCAGACAGAGCTTGCGCTTTTGACCGCCGGAGAGCTGCTGCACCGGGGTCTCCCAGCTGTCTTTGAGCCCGAAACGCTCGGCCAGCTCCAGAGCCGGCCGTTCATCAGGGATCCGGCTGTTTTGCAGGCTCAAACACAGATCCTCTCTCACGGTTCCCCCCAGGATCTGGAGATCGGCCTCCTGCAGGAGCAATCCGCTGGACCGGCGCAGCTGCGCCGGCCGGGCAGGGGAGAGAGAGCCCTTGATCCGGATCTCGCCGCGAGTGGGGGGGAACAGGCCCGCCAACACGGTCAGCAGTGTGGATTTGCCGCTGCCGTTGGCCCCGAGCAGGGCCATGCACTCCCCGGGCTCCACGGAAAATCTCACGGCTTTGAGCACCTCGGTTTCGGCATAGGCAAAGGTGAGATCGTGAACACCAATCATGGTTTCGGGGTCAATTGCTGGTGGTGCAGGTATCTGGCCGCGGACACAGCAACCAGGATCTGCAGGCCGTCCGAGGGAAGAAAAGGAAGCAGGCCCACCCAGACGGCCTGGGCCCAGCCAAGGTCCAGACTCATCCGCAGCCAGGCAAGCCCCAGCCCGTAGATAGGTGCATAGCCCGCCACACAGGCCAGAACGCCACAGCTCCAGGGCCGCCTTGTTTTTTGCATCCATCGGGACCACAGGCCGGTGATCAGGGGCGCCGCCAGGAAACCGAGCAGATAGCCGCCGGTGGGACCCAGTATATGTCCGATACCGGAAGACCCGCCGGAAAAAACCGGAAGACCGGCCAGGCCGGCCAGGACATACATGGCCACGGCGGCAAACCCCCAGCCCGGTCCGAGCACAAACCCGCTCAGCAGGACAAAACAGACCTGGAGGCTGATGGGCACAGGTCCCAGGGGAAAATGTAGATAGCTGCCCACAGCGATCAAGGACGCCAGCAGGGCGCACCAGACCAGCCGGTGCAAATGCTGCAGCGAGGGGGGCTCACGAAGTGCGGTTTCCTGACTGTGCGGCATGGGACACGTTTCCGGTTGAGGGTTCAGGCGTGATGCCGGCGTGAAAGGCTATGCTGTAGATGATGCCCGCCCCTATTGTCAACCGTTTTTTTTCAGCGGTTGACAACAGAGATTTCCAGCACCAAGCCAGTCCTTGCCCAACGCTTTGAAACGAGGTATACTGCTCCAACTTCCCTGTATCAGGATTCTGACGTTGAAATCAAAATTGACTCTACACGACACTCAGGGCATGCTGCTCGATCTCTTGAAAACCCGGAGCGTGGTTTCAGGGCAGGCCCTGGCTGCCCGGGCCGGAATCTCGCGAACCGCCGTCTGGAAAATGATCAACCGGCTGCGGGACGAGGGCTACAGCATCGATTCTGCCCCGGGCCAAGGCTATTGCCTGCAATCCATACCCGACCGCCTGTTGTCCCGGGAGGTCCAGTCCGGACTGCAGACCCGTCTTCTTGGCCGGCGGATCGTGTATCTGCCCGAAATCGAATCCACCCAGACCAAGGCCCGGGAGCTGGCCGGAAACGGGGAACCTGAAGGCTGTTTGGTCATTGCGGAAAAGCAGACCCAGGGACGGGGGCGGCTGCAGAGGGCCTGGGCCGATCTGCCCGGCTCCATCTTTTTGACCCTCATCCTCAGGCCGACCACCCCTCCGCAACACGCGGCCCAATTTCCGCTCCTGGCCGGCGTGGCCCTGGCCCGGGCCGTTCAGATCTGCCTGCCGGACCTTCAGCCGCAACTCAAATGGCCCAATGACCTCCAGCTCAAGGACAAAAAATGCGCCGGCATCCTGGCGGAACTCGCGGCGGAACCGGAACGGATCCATTACCTGCTCCTGGGACTCGGCTTGAACGTCAACTGCCCCGCCCGGCAGCTCCCTCCTGATATCCAGGACATTGCCACCTCCCTGCAGATGGAGACCGGCGAATCCGTCTCCAGAACCGCTCTGGTCCGCGTCCTGCTCCAGGAATTGGAGGCCCTGTATTTTTTGTACCAGGAGCAGGGATTTGAGCCGATCAGGGCGCAATGGAAGACCTGGACCAACACCTTGAACAAACCGGTGCGCATCCACCGGATGAGGCAGGACCTGGAAGGCACGGCCCTGGACATTGACGAGCACGGCGCCTTGATCCTCCAAGAGGCAGATGGTGCTGTGCGCACTGTGAGCGCCGGCGACGTCTCCCTCAGGGAGGCGCCATAATGGGTATGAAACTGGTGAGCATTTCTGAGCTTTGCTCAGGGAGCTCTTCTATATTTTTGTCTATTCAGCAATAGTCTATCTTCAATCTTCAATCTTCAATCTTCAATCATCAATTCTATATGCACCATTTTCAACTCATCAACAATGAACTCTTTGCTGAGGACTGCAAGGTCCAGGATTTGGCCGAGGAATTCGGGACCCCCTTGTATATCTATTCCTCCGCCACCTTGAAACGCCACTACCAGGCCTTTGATTCCGCCTTTGCCGGCCTTGAGCACCTGACCTGCTTTTCCGTGAAATGCAACGGCAATCTCAGTGTGCTCAGACTGCTCAAGGATTTGGGGGCGGGGGCGGACATCGTCTCCGGGGGGGAGCTTTACAGGTCCTTGCAGGCCGGCATTGACCCCCGGAAAATCGTTTTTTCCGGGGTGGGCAAGCAGCGGCAGGAGATACGCGAGGCCCTGGAGGCCGGCATTCTCATGTTCAATGTGGAATCCCTGCCCGAGCTGCACCTTCTGCAGGAAACCGCCCGGGCCATGAACCGCACCGCCCCCTTGAGCCTGCGCATCAATCCGGATGTCGATCCCCAGACCCATCCCTATATTTCCACCGGCCTGAAAAAAAACAAGTTCGGCATCAGCATGGATCAGGCCCTGAATTTGTTCCTCCAGGCCCGGGACCTCCCGAATCTCAATCCCATCGGCATTGACTGCCACATCGGCTCCCAGTTGACGGAAATCGACCCGTTTCTCGAAGCCCTGGCCCGTCTGAAAACCTTATACGCCGGCCTGCAGGAGGCCGGCATCTCCGTGCGCTATCTGGACCTTGGAGGCGGCCTGGGCATCACCTATGCTGAAGAGGAGCCGCCCCACCCTTCGGAATTCGGCCGGGCCCTGAGCCAGGCCCTGCAGGATCTTGAGCTTACCCTGATCCTGGAGCCGGGACGGGTCATCGCCGGCAATGCCGGAATCCTGGTCACCCGGGTTCTCTTTGCCAAGGACACCGAGCGCAAACACTTTGTTGTGGTGGATGCAGCCATGAACGACCTTATCCGGCCGGCCCTCTACGATGCCCACCATCGGATATCCGAAGTGGCCCCCCAGGGCAGATCCGAACGGGTGGTGGATGTGGTGGGGCCGATCTGTGAAACAGGCGACTTTCTGGCCAGGGACCGGACCCTGCCGGCAGTGCAGGCAGGCGAGCTCCTCGCGGTGTTTTCAGCCGGGGCCTATGGTTTTGTCATGGCCTCCCAGTACAACTCGCGCTGTCGGGCGGCGGAGGTGCTGGTGGACGGGGACCAGGCCTGCTGCATCAGAAAACGGGAATCGTATCAGGACCTGGTGGCTTTGGAGGACATTCCCTGAAACAAAAGGGGTGAACATTTTCCTTTTCCCGGTAAATGGTTTTTAGAAGTTGGAAAAAAAATGAGAAATTTGACTTGACAAAAATAAAATCTAAAATTATTTTTGTCAGCATGTACCTGTCAAGACGTTTAGGATTCATTCTTTCCAAATCCCTCTCTTCATTTCCGTCGGTTTTAATAACCGGCCCCCGTCAGTCTGGAAAAACCACGTTTGCCCGCGCCGAGCAAGGCAGTCAAATGAAATACGTCAATTTTGACGACCCCTTGCAACAGGCATTTGCCACTGAAGATCCCAGGGGATTTGTAAAGGGACTTGCAGGACAAGCAGTCATTTTGGATGAAATCCAACATGTTCCTAAGCTCCTCACCTACCTGAAAATGGACATCGATGAAAAGAGAAGCCATCCTGGTCGATGGCTCCTGACAGGTTCACAACAATTTGGCCTGATGAGAAGCATCAACGAATCCCTTGCCGGCAGAATAGCCATTCTTGAACTGCCCCCATTCAGCCTGCCTGAGGTGAAGCAAAGAGATCTTCCTCATCTTGGTTCAATCATCTGGAAAGGACTGTATCCCGAACCGTATCTGGAACCGGACAAACTGGATATCTGGATCCAGTCTTATGTACGGACTTATATTGAACGCGATGTCCGCCAGATTCAAAACATTCAGGATCTGAGGACTTTTCAACATTTTCTTGCCCTATGTGCGGCTTCACATGGCCAGATTCTGAGTATGGCTTCTTTGTCCAGGGATGCGGGGATTAGTCAACCTACGGTCAAACAATGGCTCAGCGTACTGGAAGCCTCATACATCTGTGTGATGCTTCCTCCATACTTCAGTAATCTTGGGAAAAGAATCACCAAATCTCCGAAACTCTATTTTCTTGATCCAGCCCTGGCCTGTTTTTTGACCAGACAGCCAGGTCCTGATGCGGCCCTGGCCGGGAATATGGGGGGCGCCCTCCTGGAAGGCTTGATTGTGACGGAGGCCATAAAAGCATTTATGGCAAGAGGCAAAAGACCTGAGGTCTATTTCTGGCGGTCCCATGACGGACTTGAGGTTGATCTGCTGCTGAGCGTGAAGGGGCGCATACTTCCCGTCGAAATCAAACTCACAGCCACTCCCACCACCCGTCATCTCGATCCCTTGAATAAATTCAAAAAAATTGCTGGAAAATGCTGCTTACAACAAGGCTTGCTCATCTGTGATATTGAACAGAAAACAGCCCTCCCCCATGACAATATTGCCCTGCCCTGGTTTGAATTTTCCGACCATCTGGCTGAACTGCTGGATTGACAGCGCAACTCGGTTGTCACTGTTTTCCAAAGTCCTTGTCTGTATTTGCCTGAAGACGACTGCAACCTCCAGGCTTCTGGTTCAATGAACACCTGAAAAAACCACGCCCGGCAAAGGAAAGTTTCAGGCACAGGGTGCGCATCTGAGAAACACGTCGCAACCGCTGGCTCACTCCTTGAGGAGTCATATCAGTCTGCTTCATGATTTACTCCAAGCCTCTGGATATCGTCTCGATCCTGTACACTATTCCGCAGTCTTTTTAACTGAATGAGGCCAGACCGGGACACAACACAGAGTCTCCCCTCCTCTAGCTCGATGTGCTTTCGCTCCGACCAAATCCATTGGATCGAAGCAACACATATTCTTGTTTTCTATGACAGCGATTAACCAATACGGCACTATGCCCTCTCACCCGCAATAGGTCTGATAGAGATCGTCGAACAGGACCGGAATCCGGTCCTTGAATTCCGTCAGCAGCGGCAGCATGAGTTCCCGGATCTGGGGATGGGCCGGCCTGGAGCAGCGCAGTTTCAGAACATGCCGCCATTCCCGGAGGTTCGCGGTCATAACCACTTCCGTCTTCAGGCTGTTGGGCAGGACGCTCCTGGCCTCCTGGGCCTTGGCCCCCTGGTCCAGAAGCTGCATATAAGCGGTTTCCGCCTGTTCCATGGCCTCCCGCCACTTTGCATACACCCGGGAATCCTCGGCCCAGAAACAGGGCTTGATCACCGTGATCTCCCGGCCGAATTTCTCCCGGGCGTAATTGGCGTAGCGGGTGCTTTCCTGGGAGTAGGCCGCCAGACGGTGCCTGACCAGCTCATGGCTCACCCCGCGATCGCACACGAACTTGACCGTGCAGACGCCGTGCTCGATGACGCTTTCATGCCCGGAATCCACAATCCGTTTGATGAACGGCTCGGCTGAATCCGGCCCGATTCTGTCCTCGGACTTGTAACAGGTCCTGCCGGCGGTTTCGATGAGCTTCAGAATTTCATCCGGCGGGGGGAGAAAGAGAATCTCGTGGGACGGGGAAATGATACGCATAGTCGTGAATTGAAGATTGAAGATTGAAGATTGAAAATTGCTGCCCTAAAGACACACAAAGGCTGACGAACAATTGAAAGATTCAGCCCAGCAACTCCTCAAGCACGGTCAAAGAGGCCTCCAGATCCTGGACATTGAACACCTCCAGGCAGAGCACGCCCTGAAAGGAGGTCAGGATGCGCTGAACCACCGGCAGATGGTCTGGGCTCAAATAGTGCAAGCCCACGTGGTCCTTGTTTTGACCCTGGTTTTGATCCACTCCATGCAGGTGCATGATTCGGATCCTGTGCTGATTGCGCTCATAGACCGCCCAGAGATCCCGACCCTGGAGCAGGAGGTGCCCCAGGTCGAGACAGAGCCCCAGCCCGCAGGCATCCAGAATATCCTCAAGCCACTCCACAGGATAGTGTTCAAGATTCTCCAGAACCAGACCACCGAGATCGGCGCCGCTTTTCTGCAACTCTTCCAGGCCTTGAAGCCCCGCGTCCAGGAAGGCCTCCCGGTCATCAGCCGCTATCACTGCTCCACAGCCTCTTCCCTCCGCCCTCTGATCTCTGTCTTCTGTCCTCTGTCCTCTGCCTTCTGACCCCTGTCCACTGCCTCCTCCCTCCCAGGGCAGGTGCAGAACATGGGCGGAAGCCTTCAGCGGTCTGACCAGATCGAGTGTCTGGCACAGCCGGGCAGCCGCCAGCCGCTGTTCGCCTCGATCGGATGCGGTCAGAGCGATGTCCGTGGGCAGATGGACATTGTAGCCCAGAGGCATGGTCCTGCCGATTTCCGCCAGCTCGGCTATCAAACCAGGCGTTGGCAGTGCCTCCCGGCAGCGGCCCTCGAGAAACAACAATTCGATCTCATCCATAGAGGGACCGAGCCTCTGCACATTGGGCAGGTAGTCCGCCGGATAGATAAAAGAGGGACAGGCCAGCCGGAAGGAAAACCGCTGTGTATCCTTACGGTGGTCATCCATGAGGTTTTGCCTCGGTCCTTTGCCTGGGTCCTGCATTAGCCGCTGGATGCCTTGCCGCTCATTTCTTCAATGGTCAGCTTGAAGACCAACACCCGCTTCATGTCGCTTTCACTGAATTCCCAATGGCTTCCCGGCGCATACTGGGCCATGATGACTCCCAGCCCGGTCCGTTTCTCGGCATCAGTCTCCAGAAAGCGCACCCGGCCATAGCCGATCACGCTCTGGAAATGCATGGTCCAGTCGCAGCCCCGTTCCCCGGGCTTCAATGCATGGCCGAGATCCACTTCAAAACAGACATGGCCGCCGTTCTGCAGCAAATCGACCTTTTTCCCTTCTTTCGCAGAATGAAAATAGAGGCAGTTATCTGCATACCCGTAGTTCATGGGCACGATATAGGCCCGGTCCCGGTCCACAAGGCCCAGGCGGCAGACCCGTCCCCGCCTGAGAAGATCGCGCAGCGCCTCTGAATCGTGTATCGATTTTTCCTGTCGTCGCATACCCTTGCCTACAAGTGCATCCCGGCCGCCAGAAAGAGCAGGGCCTCATTGACCTCGCACATGGCCCCGAGCATGTCCCCGGTGATGCAGTCCATTCGGTGTTTGTAATAAGACAGAATCGCTCCGTTGATCAGAAAAAAACAAAAGATCAGCCACAGTCCCTGAAGCCCGAGCCAGAGGGAGAGCAGCACAAGGACGAGCAGGCCCCCAAAGGAGCGTGCACCCATATCCCCGCTGAAAAAATCAGCGCCGGTGCCCCCGCCTGGGCGGCCATACTCCAGAAATCTGATCCCCAGGAGCATGCCGGCGCGGGCATAGCCCGGCACCAGGAGCAGGATGAAAAACGAGTCCCAGCCGGATTCCTGCTCCAGAACCGCCATGAGGCCGCCCCACTTCAGACCCAGCCCGCAGACCACCGCGGTAAGGCCCATGGCCCCCACCCGACTGTCCTTCATGATGGTCAGGGCCTGCTCCCGGGACCGGGTCCCGAACATCCCGTCCGCGGCGTCTGCGAGCCCGTCCAGATGCAGGGCTCCGGTCAGGGCAAGGAGCAGGATCACATCCAGGATCGCCACCACCGGTGCCGGCCAGAACGCCAGGGCCGGGAGATTGCACAAAGCCAGGATCAGTCCGAGACACAGCCCCGCCAAGGGAAACCAGGGCAGCATGGAACCGGGATCAAAATCATGGCGACGGCCCAGGGGGAGCAGGGTCAAGAAGCGCAGGGCTGAGGCCAAACCGATCATAGACTGATTCCTCGTGTCATTTCCTGAGCGCTGTCCTGCTTTCGTAAAAAAATCATCTTTGGTGAATATTCTGTACGGAATCAGTCTTGAGTCTTTTCCAAACGGAAAGAACTTCCTTACAATATTTGCTGCAGAAAGAGCTTGGTCCGCTCATGCTCGGGATGGTCGAAAAATTCTTCCGGAGGCTTGCTCTCCACAATGCTGCCGTCGTCCATGAACATCACCCGGTGGGCCACGCTCTTGGCAAAGCCCATTTCATGGCTCACGACCATCATGGTCATCCCTTCCCTGGCCAGCTCAATCATGACATCCAGGACCTCCTTGATCATCTCCGGATCCAGGGCGGAAGTGGGCTCATCAAAAAGCATGAGTTTGGGCTTCATGCACAGGCTGCGGGCGATGGCCACCCGCTGCTGCTGGCCGCCGGACAGCTGTCCGGGATACTTGTGGGCCTGCTCCGGAATCCGCACTTTCTCCAGATAATGCATGGCGGTCTTCTCGGCCTCGTGCCGGGGCAGCTTCCTCACCCAGACCGGCCCCAGGACCAGATTGTCCATGATGGTCAGGTGCGGAAAGAGATTGAAATTCTGAAAGACCATCCCCACTTCGGTCCGGATTTTTTCGATGTTTTTGACATTGTTGGTCAACTCGATGTCGTCCACCACGATTCGGCCTTCCTGATGCTCTTCCAGGCGGTTGATGCAGCGGATCAGGGTGGACTTTCCCGAACCCGAGGGTCCGCAGACCACAATCCGTTCGCCGCGCTCCACTGTGAGATTGATATCTTTCAAGACATGAAAATCCCCGAACCACTTGTTCATGCCGGAAATTTCCACAATCGGGCCCTGCCCGCCGTCTTCAAGGGATTCGTTGTTCATATCCTGCATAGCGTACGTCCATACATGAAAATTTTCACAATTTCACAGCACAAAGAGAGATGAAAGGACTCAAGGTCGAACACCATCAACGATTCGTATCCAGCTCCCGTTCCAGCTTCCGGCTGTAGCCGGCCATGGAAAAGCAGCCCAGAAAATAAAAAATGGAGACGAAAATATAGATTTCCGGACTGAAACCCATCCATTTCGGATCGGACAATACGGTCTGGGAAGTCTTCAAGACATCGAACAAGGCGATGATCACCACTAGGGAGGTGTCCTTGAAAGCGGAAATCAGGATGCTGACCGTGGGGGGAATCACGATTTTCAAGGCCTGGGGCAGAATGATCAGGCGCATGGTCTGATAGTAATTCAAGCCCAGGGAATCCGCCGCCTCGTACTGCCCTTTGTTCATTCCCTGCAACCCGCCGCGGACCACCTCGGCGATATAGGCCGCGGTGAACAGAATAATCGCCACCTGGGCCCGCAGGATCTTATTGATGGTCACCCCTTCCGGCAGAAACAACGGAAAAATGATCGAGGACATGAACAACAGGCTGATCAGGGGCACCCCCCTGATGAGTTCGATGTACACCACGCAGAGCCTCCGCACGCCGCGCATGGAGGACTGCCGTCCCAGAGCCAGAATCACGCCCAGGGGATACGCCGCGGTCAGTCCGAAGACTGACAGCAGAAGCGTCAAGGGCAGTCCGCCCCATTTGGTGGTCTCCACAGCCGACAGCCCGAAAATGCCGCCCCGCATCAAAATCCCCATGCCGGCCAGACCGGCGATCCAGAGATAGAGCAGGGACTTTTTCCAATGACGCCGCTCCCGGCTGTAAAAGATGAGCCCCACCAGCAGCAGCATGGCGAACAACGGCCGCCAGTGCTCAGCATAGGGATAAAAGCCGAAGAGAATAAATCTGAAATTGTGGGTGATCACCGACCAGCAGGCCCCGTCGCTTTGCTGGCAGACGTTGGAGCCGGCGGTCCAGATGCTGTCGATGAAGGCCCACTGCAAAAAAGGGGGCACCACTTTCCAGAGCAGATAGAGAGTGAAGACAGTGAGCAGCGAATTGAACCAGCCATTGAACAGATTGGCCTTGATCCAGCCCAGGACGTTGATTTTGATAATCGGAGGCCTTCTGGCAGCGGCGGGCTGCCCTGTATCATTGAGTGCTCTGTCCATGTTATTAATGGCTTATGCCTTTAAACCTTTCATAAGAAACAATAAAATATCATGCGGAGCCTGTCTCTTTTTTTCATTTTTCCGCATTCCGCGTTCCGAGCTCCGGTTTATCCGGATTAGAGTTCCACCAAAGCCACTTTCTTGTTATACCAATTCATGAACAAAGAGGTGGACAGGCTGAAAATAAGATAGACCGCCATGATCAGGGCCACGCCCTCCACGGCCTGGCCGGTCTGATTGATGGTGGTGTTGGCCACGGACACGAAATCCGGATAGCCGATGGCCACGGCCAGGGAGCTGTTCTTGGTCAGATTGAGCATCTGGCTGATGAGCGGAGGAATGATCACCCGCATGGCCTGGGGCAGAATGACCAGGGTCAGGACCAGATTCGGCCGCAGGCCGATGGACATGGCCGCCTCGGTCTGGCCCTTGCTCACCGACTGAATCCCGGCCCGAACCACCTCGGCAACAAAAGCAGAGGTGTACAGGACCAGCCCGAGCAGCAAGGCTGAAAATTCCGGACTGACCGTCACTCCTCCCTTGAAATTGAATCCTTGGAGTTCGGGCATGCTCATGGCCGTGGGGGCGCCGTTTACGATCCAGACCAGAAAGGGGAGTCCCAGGAGAAGGGCCGCTGAAGCGGTAAAGACCGGAAAACGCTGACCGGTTTTGTTTTGTCGTTTTTTGGCCCACCGCCGTACAAAAAAGGCCAGGATAGCGGCCACAGCCAGAGCGATAAGCATGTACCCCCAGGCGGGATGGCCCTCGGGAACGGCGAAGATCGCGCCCCGATTGCAGAGAAAAACGCCGTTTATCGGGGCGAGGGCCTGCCTGGGAGAGGGAAAGATCTCATAAAAAATCGCGTACCAGAAAAACAGCTGCAGCAGCACGGGAATGTCCTGCATCACCTCGATATAAATACCGGCCAGCTTGGACACCAGCCAATTGGTGGACAAGCGGGCCACCCCGACAATGGTCCCCAGAATCAGGGTGATGGCGTTGCCGATCACAGCCACCAGCAGCGTGTTCAGGGCCCCGACGGCCAGAGCGCGGCCGTAGGAACGTGAGGAGGAATAGGGAATCAGGGACTCCCCGATTTCAAAAGAGGACTCCTTGCCGATGAATCCCCAGCCCGAGGCCACATTCTGCCGTTCCATGTTGATCAACATGTTCGAGATCAGATAGTAGGCCAGCAGGCCCACCAGCAGAAAAATAACGATCTGGAACATGAAGGACCGCTTCTTGGGATCCAGCCAAAAAGGGACTTTATCCGAGGCGAGAGTCGTGTTCATAGGTCCGCTGAAAAGAGAGAGTATGAAGCCCCACAAACCCGGCAGGGAAACCGATTCTCTGCTTCCTGCCGGGATTGTGGCGTCAGGCCCTGGAGGCGGCCGCGCGGCCGCTTCGTACATGGGCGCCGGGTTTAACGGAACGGCGGGGCGTACATCAGGCCGCCGTCCGTCCAGAGCGCATTCAGGCTTCTTTCCCGGCCCAGAGCGGTGTTCGGACCCACGTTGCGCTCGAAGATCTCTCCGTAGTTGCCTACCTGTTTGATCACATTGTACATGAATTTGTCATCCAGGCCCAGGGATTCCCCCATGCCGGGCGTGACTCCGAGAAAGCGCTTGATCTTGGGATCGTTGCTCTTGAGCATTGCATCGACATTGCCGGAGTGGATCCCCAATTCTTCGGCATTGATCAGGCCCATGACCGTCCAGTTGACGATATCGTACCACTGATCGTCCCCGTGTCTGACCACCGGGGCCAGAGGTTCTTTGGAAATGATCTCCGGAAGGACTTTGTAGTCGGCCGGATTGGGGGCTACGGCCCGCTGAGCGGCCAGTTGCGAGGAATCCGAAGTCAGAACGTCGCAACGTCCGGCGAAAAAGGCCTTGTTCAACTCCGAGGTGTTTTCAATCACCACCGGGTTCCAGTCCATGTTGTTGGCTTTGAAGAAGTCCGCGGCATTCATCTCGGTGGTGGTTCCCGGAAGCACGCAGACCGTGGCTCCATCCAGCTGCATGGCGCTGGTGACGCCGAGGTCCTTCGGGACGAGAAATCCCTGCCCGTCGTAAAAATTGACCTGCACGAAGTTCAGGCCGTTCTTGGTCTCCCGGGTCAGGGTCTGGGTGGTGTTCCGGCAAAGCACGTCAATCTCTCCGGACTGCAGGGCGGGCAGGCGCTGAACCGCGGTCAGGGCCGTGAACTTCACTTTGGAAGCATCCCCGAAAACCGCTGCGGCCACGGCTTTGGCCGTATCCACGTCCAGGCCTTCCCATTCGCCCTTGTCATTGGGCATGCTGAAGCCATACACCCCGCCGTTGACCCCGGCCTTGATGAACCCCCGTTCCAGGACCGTATTCAGGGTCCCTGCGGCCATGGCCATCCCGGCAGTGAACAGCAGAACAGCCATTACTGCCGCTGCAATAAGTTTGATCTGTTTCATCATTGCCTCCTTGGTATAGGTTGCTTCGACCTCTTCACCATGAAAGCCGAAGTGGGGAAAAGAACGCTGCACAAGTCTTGAGCAAAGACTTTGAGGGTTGATATGTATCCGTAGCCCATTCCCTTGAAAAATGCAACCCAAAAGAGCAAAGATATCAGGTCGGGAATAGAAGATTGAAGATTGAAGAATGAAAATATAACATTCCTGAATAAAAGAAAATCAAAGGATTATCACGTCCATTCCCAAACGCTTTTTCTCAAAGGCTCTACCCTGAGTTGTGAAAAGAGCAAAAAAGGAGTATAGGGCTCTCGTTGTTGCGCGTTCGCAGATCAAACGCCTGGTGCGTCCTGTACCATAAGCAGACTTTCCAAGGTATCCAGTCATGCCCCTGCCTTCAATCAGGCTGCAACGAATAAAGGCCGACACACTCCGGATCTCCTGGCAGGAAATGCCCGGTATAAATGCGGTGTCCATTTCGTGGTCAGTTTCACCCGAGGCAGAAGCAAAACCGGCGGGCAGCACCCTGATCAGCAAAGGGTCCTGGGCGGACATCGACCACCTCGACCCAAACAGCCGCTATTATTTCACCTTGACCTCCAACGGCCGCATCCTCGGCCGGGTTGCGGAACGACTGGTTCCCTTTGAGGGGACGTTCAATTTCAGAGACTTGGGGGGGTATCCCGCGGCAGGCGGCCGGTGGGTCAAATGGGGACGTGTCTTTCGCTCGGACAATCTGAGCAATCTCTCCGCACGCGACCATGTCCTCTTCCAGCAGATGCAGATCAAACTGGTCTGCGATTTCCGCTCACCGCCGGAACGGGCGAAATCACCCAACAGGCTGCCGCAGGACCCGGCAGTGCAGTCCCTGCATCTGCCCATGCTCCTGGGGACCATCGATGCGGTGGAAGCCATGCAGCGATTCAAGAACAAGGATCTGGACTGGCTGACCCCGGACTACATGCAGGACGGCTACCTCAAGAACCTGGAACACTCAGCCGACAAATGGGCCGCGGTTTTCAAGCGGCTCCTGGATGACGAGCCGCCCCTGGTCTTTCACTGTTCCGCCGGGAAAGACAGAACCGGGATCTGCGCCGCCTTGATCCTGCTGGCCCTGGGCGTGCCCAGGGAAACCGTGATCCATGATCACAGCCTGTCCAATGAATACCTCAAGGCCTTTCTGCCCAAAGTGAACAGCTACTTCCAGTCCCTCGGGCTGGACCCCCGGCGGATCGCCCCGTATTTGACCGCCCCTGAAGACGCCATGCTGGCGGTTCTGGACCACCTCCAGGAACGGTACGGCTCCATTGAGGCCTATCTGGATCACAAAGCCGGCATCACGGAACAACAGATTGCAGCCTTGCGGGAGAGGCTCCTGGAATAAAAAATTGAGGGAAAAGACCCTTCCAAATAGTATGGCAGGTTCTTGGTTTTCTTGTGTTCAGCAATATTCAATCTTCAATAAAAACTCTTCAATTCTCTATGCATCTGCCCGAAGAAATCGCCCCCAACTGGTACCGTTTGCGTATTCCCCTGCCGGACACGCCCTTGAAGGAGCTGAATGCCTATGTCCTCACGGGTCGCGAGCGCAACCTGATCGTTGATACAGGGCTCAACCGGCAGGAGTGTCTGGACGCCATGCAGCAGGGGCTGCAGGCCCTGGAGGTCGACCTGCAGCGAACCGATCTGTTCATCACCCACCTGCACGCCGATCATATCGGCCTGGTGGCTGAACTGGCCACTGCCGGGAGCACGGTGTTCCTGAACCAGCCGGATGCAGCCCTGATCCGGGCCTGGACCGGCTTCGAACCCATGATCAAATACGCTGTTTTCAGCGGCTTCCCGGAAGACCAGCTCCAGGAAGGCTTGAGCCGCCATCCCGGCTTTCACTTCAGACCCACGGAGCTTCCGGAACTGACCGAGATCAAGGACAGGGACGTCCTGAAGTACGCCGGGTATGAACTGCACTGCCTGTCAACCCCGGGGCACACCCCGGGACACTGCTGTCTGTATGCGCCTGAACCCAGGTTTTTGCTCGCCGGCGACCATATCCTGGGGGACATCACGCCCAACATCCAGTCCTGGTCTGATGAACGTAACCCCCTGCAGGCCTATCTCCAAAGTCTGGAGGCCTGCAAAGCGCTGAATGTGGCCCTGGTCTTGCCCGGCCACCGGGCATTGGTCCGGGACTGCCGAGCACGGATACAGGAACTGGAAGCCCATCACGCCCAGCGCCTCGCCGAAATCCTGGACATCCTTGCTCAGGCATCAGCCAGCCCCTTTGAAGTGGCTTCGCAGATGACCTGGGACTTTGCCGCCAATACCTGGCAGGATTTCCCCATGGCCCAGAAATGGTTCGCCACGGGTGAAGCCAACGCCCACCTGCGCTATCTGGAAGCGCTGGGGCGCATTGAACGGAGAGAGCAGAACAAAAGGCTCCTGTTCACCAGACCTTCGTGATCATTGCCGGATTCTGGGTCATGTCCGCCTGGAGCAGCTCAAAAAAGCGCTTTTGAAAAGGTCCCGGCTTTCCCGTCCCAATGGGCCTGCCGTCATACTCCACCGCCGGAAGCACACTGGCGGTGGTGCCGAAAATGAGCATTTCCCTGGCCTGGTGGGCATCCTCCGGTTTGAGGCCGGTCTGTCTGACCCCGGCCAGTTCCCCGGTCTGCACCAGTCCCTGCGCCAGCTCCATCATGCGGATCATGGTGGTGCCCTTGAGAATGCGCTCAAACCCCGGGATCAGAAATTCATTGTCCTGGGAAATGAGGGCGAAATTCTCCGTCCCCCCCTCCCCGATAAAGCCGTTTTCATCCAGGGAGAGGGTGTAGTCCACTTCCGCCTCTACGGCTTCCTTTTTCATGAGCACATTGGGCAGGTAATTGCAGCTTTTGACCTTGGCGAAAAAGGTTTTCTTGACCGGGATCCTGCTGGTTTGCACCCGGCAGCCCCGCTCATACTTCACCGCCTCCTTGGCCTTGTAATCCGTGATCACGATATAGAGCTGACTGCCCAGGGTCGTGTCCGGCTGCGGGGTGAAATCCCCGGGGCCCCGGGAAATATAGAGGCGAATGATGCACTCCCGCCGGCCTGAAGCCCGGATGGTCTCCAGGATCGCGTCCCGGAGGTCTGCTCTGGGAAGCGGCCACTCCAGCCCGATCATGGCCGCGGACTCCGTTAAACGGTCCAGATGCCGCTCCAGAAGATACACCCCTCCCTGCCGGCACTGAAAGGCCTCAAACACCCCATCCCCCCGATGGACCATATGATCGTCAATGGGAATGAGCATCAGGGCGGGATCCGTGACAATGCCCCCCAGCCAGCTGGAATACATGGCATGGTAGGCCTGCAGATGCTCATGATCCATGGCCCGCAGACGCTGTATCGCCTGCTCAAATCCCAGGTGTGCAATGGCGCTCAAGCTGGACTCCTTTGTCAGTTTTGCCGGAGGCAGGGCTGACATATATCTTTTTGAAATAAACAATATTTAATTATGGTTGTACGCCGATGGTGAAGTCCTTCACTTCGATTTTGATCAATACAGAAACTTACAGTTTCACGATTGATGACAGGATTGAGAACCGGTCACAGAGTTCTCTTGAGCGACCTCGCTGGGAGGCTCTTAGATTTTCTTAGGCTTGCTCGCCGGGGGAAACCGGACCGCGATCTCAGCTTTGAGCCTGAAGAGAGAGATGCATTTTCATAAAGCAAGGCAGGTTCTCCAAGGAACAAATTCAAGAGTCCGGAGGGGGCAGGGATCCCCCGTGAGCAAGCTTTAGAAAACCAAGAGCCGGAAGCGTTCGAGCGAAAGAGAGCTCTGTGATCGGTTCGTGGTTCAGCTGAAGTTTCATACGAGAGATGAACCGATACTTCACGCAAGCCCCCTTCAGCCGATTCTGCCGTGCAGCAGTTCCAGCATCAGGCCGTAATAGCCCCGGCAGGCGCCCAGGAGCTGTTCCACCGCGATCCATTCATCCCGGACATGGGCCTGGCTCTCGGAGGACGGGCCGAAGCCGATGCAGGGGATGCCGGCCTCGCCAGCGTAATGGGACCCGTTGGTGCAGAAGGAATACACCGCCAACTCCGGTTGCAGGCCGGCCCGCTGCAAACCTCTGCAGGCGCTCTGCACAAAGGGATCACTCGGATCCAGGAGCCAGGCCGGGAAAAACCGCTCCGTTTCGACACATTTTAATTGCGCTTTTCCGGCTAAAGTGCTACGCTCTTTCCCTGAGAATTGTCAACGAAGAACCCTCCTCCCTACGCAGGAAAACCATGCGAGCCGTTGTCAAATACGCAGCAGGCGAAGGCCGTATCGAACTCCGGGAAGTTCCGGAGCCCGAAGCAGGGGCCGACGAGGTCAAAATCAGGGTCAAGGCCGTGGGCATCTGCGGCTCGGACCTGCATATCTACAAAGGGGATATCGGCATCCCCACCAAGATCCCCTTCACCATCGGCCATGAATTTGCCGGCATTGTTGCCGCCGTGGGGGAAAAAGTCACCCGCTTTCAGGCCGGGGACCGGGTCACTGCGGAAAATTCCCGATTTACCTGCGGCCGATGCCGCTACTGCCTGAGCGGGGACTACAACCTCTGCCCGAACCGCCTGGCCACGGGCTATGCCTATGACGGGGCCTACGCCGACTTCTGCGTGGTCCCTGAAAATCGGGTTCATCCCCTCCCGGACAACGTGGATTTCATCTCCGCGGCCCTGACCGACCCTTCGGCCTGCGTCTGCCATGCGGTGCAGGACCTGACCGGGGTCCAGGCCGGGGACACAGTGCTTATCACCGGATGCGGGGCCATGGGCCTGTTTTCAGTCCAGTATGTCAAAGCCAACGGCGGAATCGCGGTGATCACCGGACTGGAGCAGGATGTTAAACGCCTCGCGCTGGCCGGAGAACTCGGTGCGGACCTGACGGTCGATACGTCCAAAGACGATCTTGAAAGCCTTGTCACGGAGCTGACCCGAGGCTCAGGCGTGGACATCGCCCTGGAGTGCTCCGGGAGTCGGCAGGGTGCTGCCGCCTGTCTCCAGTGTCTGCGACGGCAGGGAAAATACACCCAGATCGGGATTTTCGGCAAACCAGTGCCATTTGACCTGGACCGGGTGCTCTACGGGGAGATCCAGCTGACCGGTTCCTTCAGTCAAAAAAACCTGGCCTGGCAGACGGCCCTGCGGCTTGAGGCTCAGGGCCGAATTTCCGCCAGACCACTGGTCACGGATATTCTGCCCCTTGAATCCTGGGAAGAAGGCTTCAGACGTTCTTTTGCCGGTGAGGCCGTCAAGGTGGTCTTTGTCCCGGAAATGTCCCTTGCGCAACACAGCGAGTGACATCCATCCTCCCGGAACTTGATTTTTGCAAAGCAACAGGCTATGAAAATCTCCAAAGGATAGGCTGAAAATGAAAACCATTAACTGCAAAGGAGGGGTTCGCTGAAAAATACATTGACCTCGGATGACACATAAACCTGTAACCCTGAGGAGGTGTGTATGGCTCATCATTGGAAAATTTTAATTCTTTGCTCGGTTATTGCGGCTCTCTGTTTCACCGGCTTGACCTCGTCCGCCGGTGCCTATCAACACAAACTGCGCCTGGCCCAAACCATGCCCGCGGACAGCGACCATCATGAACGCTGCGAGGCTTTTGCCGCTGAAGTGAAGGAAAAAACCGAAGGCCGCATCGACATCAAGGTCTACTCCGGCAGCGTCCTGGGCGACTGGGTGAACATCAATGAATACGTGATGCGCGGGGATGTGGATATGGCCATGCTCCCTCTGGCCCCGACCTACGATCCCCGCCTGAACATCGGCTACTACATGCCCTATATGTTCACCAACACCGCAGAGGCCAAAGAAGCCTACAAAGTCGGCGGATGGGTCTATAACATGGTCGGCGAGCTGCTCATGGACCAGGGCATCAAGGGTCTGGCCCTGTACC